>JAZQNC010000142.1:0-3288 GCA_045627165.1 Eubacteriales bacterium | reverse complement strand
CAACATCCGACTTCCCAGCGGATATTTGAGATAAGCTTGTTTACATCTGCGTGAGAGGTCTCGATATAACCTGTTTCAACATTTGCCGAGCCCACGACCACAGCGGAGAGTACATTGAATTCAACATCCGCAGACGCGGTTATCTCGCAGTAGCGGAAACCGAAGAAGGTAAATGCGGGGTTGTAACATTCATTGCCCTTGCCGTTGAGGGTGTAATAGATTTTCGCCTTCGCGGAACGGTAGTTGATGGAATAGATGGAGCCTTCGGGATTGTCGTTTCCTCTGGATTTCAAACCGCTGTCGTTGAGCATCTCGCCGAAACGGAAACGGATGGAAGTTCCCTTTGCGCCGTTTACGTCAAACGACGGCCAGCCTACCATGTTCTGCCCGAAATCCACGACCGCGGATTCGCCTTCCTTAAGTGAGAAGCTGTTTGCGTTTGTGCTGCGCAGAACGTGTATCTTTCCGTAATCGCTGCCGTTGTCGTCAACGCCCTTGTATATGGTTATGCTCTTAGGAGTCATAACTTCATCGCGTGCCTGTATCGTAGGTCCTATATGGGGAGTAACCTCGATATCGCGTTTTTCTTCCGTGGGTTTGCCCCAGGTGAGATTATCCTGTTTAAGGGAAATCTCGGCAAGTGACGCTTCGGTGGCGTCGTAAAGCTCGCCGTCCCATATATCAGCGGCGCGGACAGAGCTTCCCCATGCGGCTTCCCAGCCACAGTCGGTGAAGATATCTCTTTCGCAGACGCCGTCTATGATAGAAATATCAGCCAGAAGTCCGATATGAGTCTCTCCGTAGGTGCCGAGGGAGATACGTCCGTTATACCAGCCGGGTGCTACGGCTATGAGTACGGTGTTTTCGCCGTTGGCAAGATATTCCGTGATATCGTAGGAATAATAAAGCACTCTCTTTGCGTAGTCGGTCCAACCGGGCTTCATTTCATCGAAGCGGCCGTTGGTAAGTCCGGCGCGTCTGCCGTTGATATAAATATCGAAAACTCCGAGGGCGGTCACGTCGATTACGGCGGATCTGACGTCTTTTACCGTGAAGGTTTTGCGAAAGAGCGCGATTCCTCCTCTGTCTGCGATGGGCGCGAACTGGTCGTCAGCTCCGAGGGCGGTCTCCCAGGGGTTCTTGGTTTCCCTTTGGGGTATATCGGCAGGTTCCGCGCAGGTTATCCAAAATGCTTTGCAGGATAAATCTGACATTTCTCTTTTCTCCTTGTCTGAATATTATGAGGCGGATTATTTGTTTTTCATGATGTGGATGTGAGAGAGTCTCTCATATTCACTGAAGTCTATGAGCTTTACGAGATTTTCGAGCTCTTCGTCGCCCATTACGGTGGTGCGTCCGCCTGCGTATTCGGAATCTATGTATTCCTTCATCTTCGTGATAAGCTCGCAGCGCTTGTCCATGACGTCATCGCCCTTGAGACGGAAGAAGCTGTTGAGCCAGTGAGCGATACCGGCAGCACCGCTGTTCTGACCGACGGCAACGAGAGCGGGACGGTTGAGTATCTTTTCGGTGTTGAATATGTTGTATATCTCCTCATCCTTGAGCAGACCGTCGGCGTGAATACCTGCGCGGGTGACGTTGAAGTTACGTCCGACAAAGGGAGTGCGGGGAGGAATCTCATATCCGATCTCTCTCTCGAAATAATCGGCTATCTCGGTGATCACGGGAAGCTCCATTCCGTCCGTGGTGCCGCGGAGAGAAGCGTATTCGATGGCCATGGCTTCAAGAGGACAGTTTCCGGTCCGCTCGCCTATGCCGAGCAGAGAACAGTTGACTCCCGAAGCGCCGTAAAGCCAGGCTGTGGCGGCGTTGGTGACGACCTTGTAGAAGTCGTTGTGTCCGTGCCATTCAAGCATGGATGAGGGAATTGCCGCGTAGTGCATAAGACCGTATATGATGCCCTGTACCGAACGGGGAAGTGCGGTTCCGGGATATGCCACTCCGTAGCCCATGGTGTCGCAGGCACGTATCTTTATCGGGATTCCGCTTTCGATTGAAAGCTCGTTGAGGGCGGTGGCAAAGGGCACGACGAAGCCGTAGAAATCGGCGCGGGTTATGTCCTCGAAATGACAGCGGGGACGGATGCCGTAGCTGAGTATTTCCTTTACGATGCCGAGATATTTGTCGAAGGCCTTACGGCGGTCAAGACCCATTTTGTTGTATATGTGATAATCCGAGCAGGACACGAGCACGCCCGTCTCTTTGATTCCAAGCTCCTTTACCAGTTGAAAATCCTTTTCGGATGCTCTTATCCAGGTTGTGATCTCGGGAAATTCATAGCCGAGCTCCATGCAGCGGTTGAGAGCCTCGCGGTCCTTTTCGGTGTATACGAAAAATTCGCTCTGACGTACTATTCCCTTCGGGCCGCCGAGACGGTGCATGAGTGTATATAAGTCCACGATCTGATCGACAGTAAACGGAGAGGTGGACTGCTGACCGTCGCGGAAGGTGGTATCCGTGATCCATATATCGTCCGGCATGTTCATGGGGACGGAACGGTGGTTGAAGGAGACCTTCGGAATACTTTCATAGTCGAAAAGGTGACGGTAAAGGTTGGGCTCGTCACGTTCCTGAAGCTGATATCTGTAGGCCGACTGCTCCAGCAGATTGGTTTTGGATGAAAATTCCGCGTTTACGTTTTCAAGGGTGCGGACATACATATCCTGCATATTGTTTGTCTCCTTAATTGTGAAAAGTGCCTGAAAAAAATTACCCGGCAGCGTATTTCCGAAGAAAAAAGACCGTAAATCCCGCGTCGGTTACCGCTGAAAACGTACAGCCGAAGCGAGTGTAATCATCAGACAATAGAAATATTATACCACATAAAATGAATTATTGCAATAAAAAAATACCGCATAATTGTTTAATTTCCGGGGTAAATTCGGCACATCAGTCAAAAAATCATTGACTAAACTGTTTTTCTGTGGTATAATACAGACGATGTATAATAGGGACATAGCCAAGTCGGTTAAGGCACAGGACTTTGACTCCTGCATTCGTGGGTCCGAATCCCGCTGTCCCTGCCATGTAAAAACCACTTTTATCTACCAGGACAAAAGTGGTTTTTTTACAACGAAATAAATCCCTTGCGGGACTTGTGAAATGCCTTACGGCAGTGAAGATGTTTGCTTCGCAAACGTTGCTTTGCAAACGTTGCTTCGCAAACGTTGCTTCGCAAACGTGAAATACCTGCGGGCGTTGGCAGATATAGACGCTATGAAATGCGAGAAACGCGAAGATATTTCACAATTTGCAAAGCAAATTATT
>JAZQNC010000141.1:0-6090 GCA_045627165.1 Eubacteriales bacterium | reverse complement strand
TAGCCAGCTTCTGCCACTGGCCGCCCGAAAGCTCGATTCCGTTTTCCTCGAAATGGCGCATAAGCGGCTGACCGTATTTTTCCGGGAACACGTCTATGAACTGACTTGCGTCGGATTTCTGCGCCGCCTCGGACACGAGAGTGTCGTCAGCGTCAATATCCTCGCGGTTGAGCTGACCGAAGCGTATGTTTTCGCGCACCGTCACGGCATAGCGTCCGAAATCCTGGAAAATGATCCCGAACATGGAGTAAAGCTCCTCGGTGTCGTAGTTTCTTATGTCCTCGCCGTCGAGATAGATAGTGCCCTCCGTCGGATCGTAGAGACGTGTCAGCAGCTTGATGAGAGTGGTCTTGCCCGCTCCGTTAAGTCCCACAAGCACGGCGGTATCTCCCGGATTGAAGGTGATATTTATGTCGTTGAGCACATTGCGCTCTGTGCCGGGATAACGGAAGGAAACATGCTCGAACACTATCGTGTGTCCTTCGCCTCTCTTTACGTGCTTGGGTTCTTCAAGAAGCGGGATTACCGTCTGCTTCTGCTCCATGAACTCGATCATGTTGTCTATGAAGAGAGTGCCCTCGTAAATCTGCGCCGTGGTGTTGATTATGGTGCCCACGCCTCCCGCGACCGCTCCCAGAGCTCCCGTATAGAGCGAGAAATCACCGACCAGTATTTCACCGCTGAATACCATCGCGGCGATATAGATAAAGAGCAGGCAGTTGACAATGGTCGAGAGAATGCTCAGCGCCATGTGCCAGATATTTTCGCCGATTATCAGCTTCTTCTGACCCTTGAAATATCTCTCGAAGATCTCCCTGTAGCGGTCGATGAACAGATCGAACAGACCGTATATCCTTATCTCCTTTACCATGTCCTTGTTTACCACAAGTCCGGAATAATAACCCATCTGGCGGCGGTCCTTGGAGCGCTGCTTGATGTAGTTGTAATTCTTTTCACGGTAAATAAAGCTAACAAATGCCGAGGGTATCGAGATAAGCACGACCACCAGAGGCGCGAAGGGACTTATCGCCGCGAGCACCACGACGTAGCTCACCATGGTGATTATGGTACTCATTATCCGCAGGGTAGAGTTTATTATCTGCATTGGACGGGTACCCGCTTCGCGGTTGGCGTTTTCAAGCTTCGAGTAGAAATCGGGAAGGTCGAAGCAGGCAAGGTCAAGCTCGCGGGATTTTTTCATTATCTTGACCTTTATATGGTTCATTACCCTCTCGCCCGATATCCTCTCGATAAGCGAGCCTATATTGCCGATTATCCTGACAACGAGATTATATACGAACTGCAGTATCAGAAGCGATATGCAGGACTGATACGTCACGCTTCCCGTATAAGCGAGAGAGAGACAGTTGAACAGGTCGGCGCGGATAAACGAGCCTATTACAGGTGTTACTCCGTTGAACACAGCCAGAAAGATCATAACGAAAAGCACTATCGGCTGAGACTCCCAGACCAGCGAGAGAATATACAAAAGCCTTTTCGTGAATTTCGTCACAAGTCTTTTGAGGTAGTCGGGCACCTCTTTTATGTTTTTCGGCTTCGGCTCCTTGAGAGCCTCTATCATTTCCTGTCTTCCTCTTGGCATAAGAACTCCTTCGCCTGTATCGGCAGATGAACCGGATGTCGGTACTTACTTTTTCAGACTGTCAATCGCGCGGCTGACGTCATTATCCGCATTGTCGAGCGCTTTCAGCGCGGCGTCGTAATCAGCTCCGGTCTGCTCACAGATAATTCTTGCGGCGCGGTCACGCAGCTTTATATTCGTGGGGCGCACGTTTGACATCATGTTGCCCCTTACTCTGCCCAGCTTTATCATTACTCCGGTGGATATCATATTCAGTACCAGCTTCTGCGAGGTCCCCGCCTTCATTCTCGTGGAACCGCTTATCACCTCGGGACCGACAACCGGAGTTATTGCGATTTCGGCGTGCATGGAAAGCTTCGAGCCCTCGTTGCAGGACAGTCCAACGGTGAGCGCACCGAGAGACTTCGCGTATTCAACGGCTGAAATGACGTATGCCGCGCCTCCCGACGCGGAGATGGCAAAGCAGACGTCCTTTGCCGAAAAATCGACCTTTTTCAGGTCTTCCACGGCGGCTTCGGCGCTGTCCTCCATTCCCTCGGAGGAACGGAACATGGCGTCGCGTCCTCCTGCCAGCACCCCCTGAATAAGCTCGGGAGATACTCCGTATGTGGGAGGACATTCGGTAGCGTCGATAACGCCCAGCCTGCCCGATGTGCCCGCGCCGATATATATCAGTCTGCCGCCGTTCTTTATCGCGTCGGCTATACGGTCTATCGCAAGAGCTATGCTGTCAAGCTGAGTCTCGACTGCAAGCGCGACCTTTTTGTCCTCGTTGTTTATCGTTCTGGCTATTTCAAGCGCCGACATCTTATCTATGCCGACACTGTTTTCGTTTATCGCTTCGGTCGTGTTTATCATGATTTTATTACCTTCGGTCTTTACGGTATGTGGAGATGAAATTGCCGCGTATGCTCTCGTCCGCTTCCAGTCCGTCGTAGCGCATGGCCTCAACCACCGCGCCGAACACCGGTTCGGCGGGAAGCACCGCCGCCCTGATATTGAGAGCCTCCGTCTGACGGATGAGCGAATCGTATGCCGCTTTGTTTTTGAAGATACCGCCGCCGAGAGCCACGTTTACTGTGGTATCGCCGTCGTAATGACGGCGCGCCGCCTCGATAGTGCAGGCGATCCCCGCCATGTTGTCGTCGATTATCTTCGCGGCAACCTCGTCGCCCTTCGCCTCGGCTTCAAAGGCAAGAGGCGCAAGAGACGCTATGTACTGCACGCCCTCGCCGTATATCCTCTCCATATCGAGGACCGGATCATGTCCCGTCCGCTCGACGTAGAGCTGTTCGAGCAGAGTATGCTTTCCTCTGCCGTCCATGGCGCAGAGTACCGAGCCGATAACGTCCCGTCCTATATCGAAGCCGCTTCCCCGCTTATCTACGAAATATCCCCAGCCGCCGACCTGTATCATCTTTTCACCGATACGGGCAAAGCAGCAGGAGCCGGTACCCGAAATAACGCCTATTCCGTCCGAGCAGAGCAGTCCGCAGCTTATTATATTAACCGCGTCGCCCGCGTTGTTTATTATTGTACCGCACCCATCAAAAAGCCGGTCAAGCACGGCGCGTATCTGCGCGGTATAGGTCAGCCCTCCCGCAAGTCCCGCGTATACTGAGGTGATATCGCTCACCCGCACTCCGGCAATGTCCGCGCAGCCGGCAATGCAGCCTCTTATATTTTCCCTTACCTTATCCTCGGGAAACGCGCTGAAATTCGACGGTCCGGTAACACATTCGGCGAGCATATTTCCTTTTTCGTCGCAGAGCACAGCCTCAGTCTTGGTTCCGCCGCCGTCAACACCCACATAATATTTCATAACAGTCAACCCGTATGTGCGATAAGCACTATATCTCTTTTGCGAAGGCGATGCGTTCCTCGCCCGCCGATCCGCCGCCGCTGAGTATGATCACGCCGCAGTAGGAGAATCCGTTTCTCTTCAGCATACCCTGCATGGCGAGATTGTCGCATTTCGTGTCCACGCGCACGCAGTGTATGTTCTTTTCCAGTGCGAGCTTTCCGGTCTCGGCGACCAGACGGCTTCCGCAGCCGTGACGGCGGTAATCGTCCGCAATGGCGATGCGGTGTATCGCGCAGTAGGGCAGATCGTTGAGCCATGCGCCGTTGTATATTTTCGCGTAGGAAGGCTCGACCGAGAAATCCACTGCGGTAACGGCGGCGATTTTTCCGTTTTCCTCATCGCACAGAACGTAGAGAATACCGCGTTTGATATCATTCGGGGTCTCGGAGAAGGGATAGCCGCCCTTCCACTGATACAGCCCGCACCGCGCCATGAACGCGATGGCTTCGTCATATATTTCTTTTATCTGCGCGGCATCCTCTGTCCGCGCCTTTCTGAAAATCAGCATAATTACCTCTTGAAAGCCTGCGGCATATCTTATTTGTCAAAGCTTATTATACACTTGTATTGTGTCTTGAATGTTAATAGCGCAATATTTATACCGATTTTGCTTTACCGCCGGGTCCGGCGTGAAAGGGTCTTTGTTTCTGCCTGTTTTTATGTTGTGATAATACGCTGTTTTCTGCGCAAGATACTTGAAAAATCCGTCAAAGTATGTTATTATATATAATAGGTTATTGTTCGGATAACATACGTCCGGGCGGTAAAGAAATAAATGATACAAAATTATGAGGCAGGATTATGGAAAAGAAAAGCTACGCAGAGCTGCTCAAGCTCATTGAAGACAACGACATAAAAATGATCGACTTCAAGATGGTCGATATAAACGGCGGATACCGCCATGTCACCGTTCCGGTCCAGTATTTTTCCGAGGCTACTCTTGTTGACGGCATAGGCTTTGACGCTTCCAACTACGGTTACGCAGTGGTCGAAAAGTCGGATATGGTTTTCATTCCCGATACATCCACAGCCGCAGTCGATCCCTTCTGTTCTATCCCTACTCTTTCCATGAGTGGCAACGCGATGATCATCGGCTATCCCGACAACCGTCCTCTCGCGCAGTATCCCCGCAACGTGGTAAAGGCAGCCGAGGATTACATGATCTCCACAGGCATAGCCGACACCATGCTTATCCTTCCCGAATTTGAATTCTACCTTTTCGATAACGCCGGCTGGAAGACAGAGCCCAATGACATGAGCTACTTCATCGACGCGGAGGCAGCTCACTGGAACAGCAACACACAGGGTCTGGGCAACGTCATCGGCAAGCAGAAGGCTTATCATGTCGCAAAGCCTCTCGATACAAGCTATGAGTGCCGCAGCGAAATGTGTATGCTCATGGAAGAAGCAGGCATTCCGATAAAGTACCATCATCCCGAGGTCGGAGGCGCGGGTCAGTTTGAGATCGAGCCCAAGCTCGGAAAGATGAGCGACATGGCCGACAACACCATGATGATAAAGTACATCATCCGCAATACCGCGGCAAAGTACGGCAAGACCGCTACCTTCATGCCCAAGCCCGTATACGGCGAGGCAGGAAGCGGTATGCACGTTCACATGCTTCTCAAGAAGAACGGCGAGCCCGTATTCTCCGATGACAACGGCTACTCTCACCTCAGCGAGACAGCTCATTACTTCATGGGCGGCCTTCTCAAGCACATCGCTTCTCTCTGCGCTATCACAAACCCCTCCACCAACTCCTTCAAACGTCTTATCCCCGGCTTTGAGGCTCCCGTAACCGTAGGCTACGCTACATCCAACCGCAGCGCGGTCATCCGTATTCCCGCCTACGCAAAGACTCCCGACCTCCGCCGTTTCGAGCTCCGCAACCCCGACGCTACCTGCAACCCCTACTACTGCTACGCCGCTATCCTCATGGCAGGTCTTGACGGCGTGATCAACAGGATCGATCCTCACGCAAACGGCTGGGGTCCCTACGACTTCAACCTCTTCAAGCTCTCCGACGAGGAAAAGGCAAAGCTCACCGGTCTTCCCACCTCTCTTCCCGAGGCTCTCGATGCTCTCGAAGCGGACAACGATTACCTTACCGCCGGCGGAGTATTTCCCAAGGAGCTTATCTCCAACTTTATCGCCGTCAAGCGCGCAGAAGCTCTCAAGATGAGCGCGATCCCCACTCCCGCAGAGTTCGCCGCTTACTTCAATATGTAATTCACATAAATATTTCGTCAGAATCATCACTAACGCACATAATATTACATATAATTGAACGGAGATTTATATTTTATTCATAATCCTGTGCTACAATATATGCTAAACATCTGTGCAAAAAAATAATATCATTATATCATTCTGAAAGGAATATTCAAAGTCCATGAAAAAGCTTATTTCCGTTTTACTCGTTGTCGTTATGTGCTTTGCACTTACCTGCACCGTATTCGCAGATGACGAAACCGCAGCAGCTTCTGCTGATGCAGCAGCAGAAGCTGAAGAAACTGTTGAAGAGGCCGCAGCAGAAGCTGCCGATGCAGCCGAAGAGGTTGTTGAAGCAGCCGAAGAAGTTACTTCCGCCTCCTCCACCGGTGTTTCCGACGCAAGCAACATC
>JAZQNC010000140.1:0-2188 GCA_045627165.1 Eubacteriales bacterium | reverse complement strand
GTAAATACTCTCGGTGTGTTATACATCGTTGAGAAGGGCGGAGAAGAAATACAGAGTATTTCCGATCTGGCGGGAAAGACCATATACGCCACCGGAAAAGGCACCACTCCCGAATATACTCTCCGCTATCTCATGGAAAAGAACGGACTCGACGCGGACAGTGATGTCACAATAGAATGGAAGAGCGAACCCACCGAGGTCGTAGCTGCCATGTCGCTGACAGAACACTCGATGGCAATGATCCCTCAGCCCTTCGCTGCCGTTGCGCAGACACAGCTTGAAGACCTTCGCGTTGCTGTGGACCTGACCGAGGCGTGGGACGAAGCCGGAAGCGACGGCAGACTCGTTACCGCTGTACTGCTTGTGCGCAGAGCCTTTGCCGAGGAGCATCCCGAAGCCTTAAAGGATTTTCTTGCCGATTTTAGCGCATCCGCCGACTATGTGAACTCAAATGTGAAGGAAGCGGCTGTGCTTGTGGAAAAATACGGCATAGTGAAAGCCGCCGTAGCGGAGAAGGCCATCCCTTACTGCGGAGTTGTGTGCATCACCGGAAACGACATGAAGCAGTCTCTTGAAGGCTATCTGTCGGTACTGTTCGACCGGAACCCGAAGTCCGTAGGCGGAAAGCTTCCGGCAGATGATTTCTATCTGACAGTCGAATGATTTGCATCCGAAAACCTGTATTCTTATTCGTCAAGATAAGAGACAAAATAATAGGTATTCGCGTAAAAATCCAGTCCCGCTCTTTTTGCGGTCATATCCGACGCTGTATTGTTAACGTCACATTCGTAATATATTCTTTGACGGCCGCTGTTGAGAAGTATTCTGCAAAGCTCAGCAGTGGCCGCCGCCGCGTATCCGCGCTTTCGGTAATCTTCGGCGGTTTCCACGCCGATTTCGGTTTCGATGTCGTTGTCGAAATAGTGGGAGTTTTCGCAGGCGGCACAGACGAGCACATCGCCGTCGAACACGCCGACCGCCCGGTATGGATAATCGTCCCCCTCCCACATCTGCTTGGTAAGCCCCATTTCAAGCACCGAGCTGTATTCCGCGCCGCAGTCAAGCACGGATGTTTCAATTTCGGCAAAGTCATTCAGAGATGTTTCGGGAGTACATATATACATCTTTTTGAGATTGCGGTATCCGCAGTAGCTGTAGCCGTTTTCTTCGCAGAAACCCGACAGGCGGCTTTCAAGATAATCCAGAGATTTTGCTTCGAGAGGATCGCCGCCGAACTTTTCCGTCCATTCTTCAACGACGGCCATCACCGCGTCGTATGCCTCTATCTCGACGGTATTTCCGCGCACCGTCATGCTGAATGGTATCATTGTATCGTAACGCTGATCGAGCAGTATCGGCTCGGCGGTTTTTATAATGTATTCCATATATTTTTCCTTATCGCAATAATCGTGTTGAACGGTGAAAAATCATCTCTTTCAAGGCACTATTATACGCCGGGCGGGCGTTTTTTTAATGGATAAAATGTAAACTTTAACATGCCTTACCCTGTTCTTAATACTTATTTAACAGTAATGTGAGATAATTTTACCCGTATAAAGATATGTTTTTCTCTGTGAAATTCAATGAGGACAGATATGGGCGAAATAATCAAAAGAAACACCTCTTCCCTGCGGAAGATGATAGTATATCAGATTGCCATGACTATATTCGGTCTGGTACTTGAAATGGCGACCTACCAGTATGACAGGATGCTTCTGGCAACGAGTATATTTTCCATAGGATTCTATCTCGTGCTGCTCTATACCATGAGCTGGGAAGCAGGTCTGGCGGATAAGGTGAGAGTGGAATCCGGAAGGCTCGAATATAAGCCGGAGAGCTTTTTTATCGTTTCCGCCGCGGCGAACCTGCTCAATTTCCTTCTCGGCGTACTGGCGTTTGCGGGATATGTGATAAACGGATGCGTCAACGACACGGTCAATGTCATGTGGGCAGCCGAGATGTACAGCGTATGCAATATGATCGCGCGTTTTATTCAGGGAATGTATACGGGCGTGCTTTACTGCTTTACTCCCAACAATCCCATAATGCTCATTTTCATAGTGTTCCCGGCGATCGTTGCCTGCGGGATCGGGTATATTCTCGGTATTAAGGGACGCACGATAAGAGGACTGTTCGGTATTCCGACGGCCTATGACAATATGCTGGAAAGCGAAAGAAAAAAGAAAGC
>JAZQNC010000139.1:0-3979 GCA_045627165.1 Eubacteriales bacterium | reverse complement strand
CTGTTAGGGTCCGCCCGGGATGCGGACGCAGAAGGATACAAACAGAGTATCCCAGTCCATGTAGCGCAGATCGGGAGTTTCGATCAGCTCACCGGTTGCTTCGTCAACCGTAACCGCGACGTTTTCGGCTCTTACATATCCCTGAGCGCGGTACCACGCGCCGTAACGGGTATAGCCCTTGAGCATTTCGCTGCCGTCATCGCTGACGGATACAAGGTAGTTCTTTTCGCTTTCGGTATAACCGAGCTGAGTTCTCGCAGCCGAAACGATATCGTCGCTCCAGCATCCGGTGAACTTCGCGTTCTTGACCGCAGCCGTCCAGCTTATCTCGTTTTCGAGGTCTGCGTCGAAATCGGAATAGCACTGTGTGCAGTGAGTATGCTCGGTAAGTCCGCAGATAAGCTCATGGGCATAACATTCCTCTGTGTGAGTATGTCCCTCGGACTCCTCGAGCTCGCAGATGAGATTCTTTTCGGTGGCATAACATTCCTCGGTATGCTTATGTCCTTCGGACTCCTCGAGCTCGCAGATAAGATTGCCTTCTTCGTCACAGCACTCTTCTGCGTGAGTATGTCCCTCGGACTCCTCGAGCTCGCAGACAAGAGTGCTTATGATCTCGTAGCACTCATCCGTATGGGCGTGACCTTCTCCCTCGGTTTCAAAGCCGCAGATAAGCACGTCTCCGTAACACTCTTCCGTATGAGAATGCTCCTCAAGGCCGCAATGCGGCTCGGCATTGGCGGTGAGCGCAGGCATGATGAGCACATACGTGGTTACGAACACCACGACGACGGCAAGCGTCATCACGACCTTCTGCCAGACCTTTTTCCTTTTATTTAATTTACCTTTTTCATTAACAAGACTGTCAGCTCGCTTCGGCTTAACGTACTGTGTCAATCTGATCACCTCTTCATTCAGAAAATGTATCTGTAACAAATTGCAGCGAAATGCCGCTTCTGATTATCGTAAAAAAGACAATTATAGCTTGACGCGATTATTATATCATATTATACATCAAAAAAATATGCACTACAAGTAAATTTTTACACATTTTGCCATGAAATCTGCACAAGGCGGTATATTTCCGTGCAGTTGAATGAGAATTTTCATATTGACTCATTCAATATATGCAAAAAAGCCCCCGCTTTTCGTTATGACGTGTAAAAAACGCTCTTTGTTCCGTTTTTCAGGGATGAGGCGCGCAAAATAAAATTAACCTAAAATCTTTTCCGTTCTGTTGCGTTGTTAATAATTGTACTGTATAATTTATCCGACTGTATAATAATACGATGTTGTCGGAGGATACCGTGAACGCTGAATATATTCAGAATGAGATAAACAGAGCCGTATCCGCGGGTGAATCGAGCTGCACCGTGCGCGGAGATTTTACCGTTGACAGAACGATAGTCCTTCCCTCGGATTTTACCCTGTACCTCGAGGACTGCACGCTTACCATGGCGGACGGAGTGTTCTGCCGTATGTTCGAAAACGCGGGTGTTTCCTCCCATAGTACCGACAGGAACATTTCGCTCATCGGGCTCGGACATACCACTCTCGACGGCGGCAATTACAACGGACTGTGCGAGCATAACAGCGAAAAGGACGGTATGCCCCATATTTCCGACAATAATATTCTGTTGTTCGCCGGAGTGCGTGGCTTCGCCGCGGAAAATCTCAGGATAATAAACCAGAGATGGTGGGCGATGAATTTTCTCTATTGCTCCGAGGGCAGAATAAGAGATATCTGTTTCCTCTCGGACTGCAGGAGATTCGACGGAGACGGAAATCTCGTCTGCGGTCTGCTTCGCGGTAATTATTCAGACGTATACATAAAGAATTCCGACGGAATAGATCTGCGCTGCGGATGCCATGACATACTGATAGAAAATATCACCGGCTTCACCGAGGACGACAGCGTTGCCGTTACCGGTCTTGCCGGAAGGCTCGAAGCCATGTACCGTATCGAGGGCGAAAAGGACGATATCAGAAACATCACCATACGGGATATACGCACCGCCGCGTACTGCGCCAATATCCGTCTGCTCTGCCAGAGCGGGATAAAAATGTACAATATCCTCATAGACGGCATGACCGACACCTCTGCCGACAGTCCCTGCCTTGACCGTGGCGAAAACGGAGTGAGGATCGGCGACAATCACCTCTACGGCTCGCGTCAGCCGGAGGAGGACGAATTTTTCAACATCACGGTGCGCAATGTCTATTCGAGGGCGGTAAACGCGCTGAACCTTGCCGGAAAGGTCGGAAATCTCACATTTGACAATATCAACGGCTTCGACGGCTGCGCAAACCTCGTCAGCGATACGAGAATAAAATAAAATATCACATATAAAATAATTCAGAACGGAGAACACGACAATGGCAGAAAACGAAAAAAAGGAAGGCGAGCTCCTCAAGGAAAAGCTCTTTTTCAGGGATAAGAACCTTTACGATATTTTCGGCGAGGAAGAGCTCGCCGCAATGATGGAATACTCAAAGGGCTACATGGCCTTTCTCGACGCTTCCAAGACCGAGCGCGAGGCGGTAAAATACGGCATTAAAATGGCAGAGGCCGAGGGTTACACAGAATACCGTTTCGGCGATAAGGTAGTTCCCGGCGGAAAGTACTATTACAATAACCGCGGCAAGGCTCTCTATATCTTCGCTGTAGGCACGCGCCCTCTCACAGACGGAATACACATCACCGCGGCGCATATCGACTCTCCCCGTCTCGACCTCAAGCAGAAGCCTCTCTACGAAAACAACGGCGTGGCTTATCTCAAAACCCACTACTACGGCGGCATAAAGAAATATCAGTGGACCACGATCCCGCTGGCTCTGCACGGCGTGGTCACTCTCCTTGACGGAAGCACGGCTGAGGTACCCATCGGCGAAGACCCCTCCGAGCCTGTATTCTACATCTCCGACCTGCTTCCTCATCTTGCAAAGGATCAGAACGGACGTTCTCTCGGCGAGGGCATACCCGGTGAGCTGCTGAACATTATCGCCGGCGTTTCTCCTCTCAAGTGCGAGGGCGGCGACGAAAAGATCAAGATGCACGTTCTCAAGATACTCTACGACAAGTACGGCTTCACCGAGGATGACCTTATCTGCGCCGAGCTTTCAGCCGTTCCCGCCGACAAGGCGCGTTATATCGGTCTCGACTGCGGACTTATCGGAAGCTACGGACACGACGACAGAGTATGCGCATATACCGAGCTGACCGGCTTCTTTGCCGACAAGGTACACGAGCGCACCGCGATGGTGATCCTCGCCGACAAGGAGGAGATAGGCTCCGAGGGCGTAAGCGGTATGAAGAGCGAGGCCTTTGACGACCTTATCAACGAGATCTGCCGTCAGGGCGGTCTCGACAGCTCCTGCGCGGTAAGAGCCGCTTCGAGATGTCTCTCCGCAGACGTGGCCGCCGCCTTCGACCCCGATTTCGCCGAGGTCTACGAGGCGCGCAACTCCGCGTTCCTCAACAGAGGCGTGGCAGTCTGCAAGTACACAGGCGCAAGAGGCAAGTCCTCCACCTCCGACGCAAGCTCGGAGTTCATGAGCTGGGTGAGAAGGCTCTTCTCCGAAAAGAAGGTGGCATGGCAGTATTCCGAGCTCGGCAAGGTCGATCAGGGCGGCGGCGGCACGGTAGCCATGTATATCGCACAGAAGAACATCGACACCATCGACGTGGGCGTTCCGGTGCTCTCCATGCACGCTCCCTGGGAAGCGGTTTCCACAGCCGATCTGTATATGACTCACCTTGCCTTCGCGGCATTCTCCGGTAACTGAGAAGCCCGCCGCAGGGCACGGCCGCAGACCGTCAGGTTAACTCTCCACAACATACACAAAGAAATTACGTTAACATAAATCATGCAATCAGTAGCATTTGTTCTGCTGACCGACAGCAGCCTTCCAGGTCAGATTTCGGCGGCAAAGGTAAAGGAAGACATTTCTCCGCTTTTCGAGGCGGGTCTGAGGGTTT
>JAZQNC010000138.1:0-2531 GCA_045627165.1 Eubacteriales bacterium | reverse complement strand
GGGTATCCCGCCATGCGCAGATGTGATCCGGAGAAGAGGCGCAGGGTCTGAATTCGAATTCGGTATAACCGGGTTTGAGAGGAAGGATGCCTGCAAGCTGTTCGTAAAGATAATAAGCGAAGCCCGAATGCATAGGATGATTATATGACGCGGTGGAGTCCTTTCGGGGCTGTCCTATGCAGCGCATATCGAGAGATTCCCACAGAGAGGTAGCGCCGTCGTCAAGCATCGTGCCGAAGGATGTGTGTGTGCGGTTGAATAGTATCTTCTGCGCAATATCCGAATACCCGTTTTCACAGAGCAGGGGAATGAGGTACTTGTTACCGTAAATACCCGTTGACATGGCGAAGTCTTCTTCTTCGATCTGTTTTATCATGGCCGTAAAAAGACTGTCGCGGCAGTTGTCGGGATAAAGACCGAGGGTAAGAGCGACGGCGTTTGCCGCCCATGTGGAATAGCGTCCGTATTCGGGCATATAGTATCTGGCGATAAAAGCGGCCTTGATCTTTTCAGACAGATCGGAATAGTATTCCGCGCCTTCGTATCCGAATTCGACGCAGAGCTCAGCCATTTTCTGACATATCTCACAGAACATGGCGGTGGATGACTGCTCGACGGGAATGCGTCTTGCGCTGCCTTCGCCGCCGGGAGGACACCAGTCGCCGAGACCTTCGGTGATGATATAATCCTTTGCTCTCGCCTTTTCGTGTTCGACCCAGGCGGTCATGAGGTCCCAGTTATCGGATATGATATTTCTGCATCCGTAATATCTGTACATGAAGTACGGGATGATTATCTGCGCACAGCCCCAGAGCGGAGAAGCCTCGCCGCATCCGCGTTTGCCGGGAGCTATCATACACCAGGTGCCGTAGACCTCGCGCTGTGTGCGGATATCGTTGAGGTACTTTGTGTACGAGGCTTCCATATCATAATTGGAAATACCGGTGTTGCAGACGATCTGTGCGTCGCCCAGCCATCCGCACTTTTCACGTCCGGGACAATCCTCCGGGAAGCCGTGATAATTGGAACGGAAAGTGGACATCATGACCTTCTGCAGAGAGCTGATGTCATCGTCCGAGCATTCGAAATGTCCCGCCTCGGAAAGATCTGTGGAGATCTGATAACCGACGGCGATATCCGTATCGGGCTTCTTTCCGTAAGCGTCGAAATAATAACAGCCGGAAATCTCAACATAGCGGAATGCGTGATAGGTGAAGCGGGGACGGTATATCTCTCCGCCGCGGTCTCCTCGGCAGATATAAATATCCTGCTGAAGCACCTGCGTGGCAAAGGTGCCGGAAGAACGGTAATCGAGAGAGCCGTCGGGATTTATTGTCTCGGCAAATCTGAAAACATACATCTGTCCACGCGCGGAGAAGGGAAGATGAAATTCCGCAAATCCGGCAACGTTCTCGCCCATGTCGATTATCCATGCGCCGTCCGATTCGCCGCTCTGAGGCTTTACGCTGACCGGCTTGAGCTCTTTGATAACGCGGACCGCCGGCATGGTGCAGAGCCTGAGCGCACCCTTGGGAACGGGGTCTGCTTCGACCTCTCCCCAGCCCTCATCGCTTCCGCCGTAATCCGAAAATCCATCAAGTTCAAGACGGCAGTCGTAGGTCTCGCCGCCGTAGAGATTGTTGAGCGTGATGGGACCGTATATGTATTTCCAGCTTCCGTCATTGTCGGTGAAAATGCTGTCGCGGCTTCCGTCGTCATAGCATATCTCGAGCTGTGCCCAGAGAGTCACGTTGCCGTATTTGAAAGCGGCGGGAGCCCAGACGCGGCTCTGCGCGTACCAGCCTTCTCCGAGAAGCGCGGTAAAGGCGTTTTCCTTTCCGATAAATTCCTTTACGTCATAAGCGCGGTAAAAGACTTCGCGCTCGTAGTTTGTCATTGGAGGGTCGATAAGATCCTCGCTGATTTTCTTTCCGTTGATGTAATACTCTCCGCATCCGAGACCGCTGACATAAAGTATCGCACGTCTGACCTCTTTATCGCAGACGAAACGGCGTCTGAGGTAGGGAGCCCATCCTTCGATATTCCTTGAAGGACGGATAAAACATCCCTTTGTCTGTATAAGTCCGGTGGAAAAATCGTGGGAGGCTTCGGCGGTCTGTCCGAAATTGTCGGTTACGCTGACCGTTAACGTATAATCGCCGTTGGGAGCAAGGACGCACGGAAGGTCGATTCCGTAGGACTGCGCGGATTCCACAATGCCGCTGTCATAGCAGATGGTGTTTTCGCCGCTGATTCTGATGCTGTAAGACGTCTGAAGGGTATAATTATTCCCGCTTTTCAGCTTCCAGCCGATATAAAGCGAAGAGCAGTTTATAAAGCGCGGATTCTTAACACCGCAGATTGATATATCATATATTTCAAGCATATTCCGTTCTCCCTAAAGTTATTTGTTTTTATGATTATATCATACAATCGTGTATTTTTCAAGAACGAAGGCGTCAGAAAAGGGAATCGTGTACAACAGTTTGATGAGTATGATCCGCATCTGCCGTATCTGCTTCCAAAATAAA
>JAZQNC010000137.1:0-2917 GCA_045627165.1 Eubacteriales bacterium | reverse complement strand
ATGTGCGGCGAATTCTGGTGCGGATGGTTTGACCACTGGGGCGAGGAACACCATACCCGCACACCCGAGGAGACCACCCGCGACCTTATCCCCATGCTTGAGGCGGGAGCGTCCTTCAACTTCTATATGTTCCACGGCGGTACGCACTTCGGCTTTACCAACGGAGCAAACCATTCCGGAGGCTATCAGCCGACCATAACGAGCTACGACTACTGCGCTCCCCTTTCCGAATCGGGAGACCTTACCCCCACATTTTATGCGGTGCGTGACGCCATAGCGAAGTATACCGGCTTTAAGGGCGTGGACTACGAGGTTGAAGATCTTCCCAAGGCGGCATACGGAAAGCTGACGCTCACCGAACGCGCTCCGCTGTTTGAAAATCTCGACAGCCTGTCTTCTCCCGTTTACTCGGCGGCTCCGCTGAGCATGGAGGAAATGGGACAGAGCTTCGGATATATCATGTATTCCACCACCATGTACGGCCCCTGCGAGGAGCTTCCGCTGATATTCGAGCACATACACGACAGAGCTCTGGTATATATCGACGGAAAGCTCGCCGGAATCCGCGAGAGAAGCGGAAGAATGGACGATATCACGGTAAAGCTGGCGGCAGGAGAGAGCGTGAAGGTGGATATACTCGTCGAAAACTGCGGAAGAGTAAACTACGGCCCCAAGCTTATGGATAAAAAGGGCATCTTCGGCGGAATACGTCTCGGACAGCGCTATCATTTCGGATGGGATATCCGCTGCCTTCCCATGGAAGGTCTGAGCTCTCTGACCTACGGAGAGGATACGGCAAACGACGGTATGCCCTCCTTCCTGCGCGGAACGCTGAATATCAGCGGAAAGCCCGCCGACACCTTCATCCGTACCGACGGCTTCCATAAGGGCTTTATCACCGTAAACGGCTTCAATATCGGACGCTACGTCAATGACCGGGGGCCCCAGAAGACCCTGTATATCCCCGCGCCTCTGCTCAGAGAGGGCGAAAACGAGATTGTCGTCTTCGAGTCCGACGGTTACGAAATTCCCGAAGTCGAATTTTTCGCGGAACCCGATCTCGGCTGAGCGTGAACGCCGTGTCGGACAATGTTTAAGGAGTTTATTCAATGAAGAATGACGACAGAGACGAATACGAGGAATATGTCGAGACCCATTCGGACGGAGAAAAACGAGGTCCGTCTCTCGGAAAGATAATCGGCAAAACCTTCAAGTATTTCATAATCTGCATAATCCTCGGAATCGTCGGCGTTTCGCTGGTGAGAATAATAATGCTCGATAATTTTCCCGCCGAGGTCGAAAATTATTACTTTACCGAAAAATCCGCGGAGCTTTATAGATCCGGCGCGATCATGTGCTACGAGATAGAGGTGGCGCAGAATTATTCGGATTCGTCGGGTGATTCCCACGCGGGGGACTTCTTCCTGTTTTTCGGAAGACTTACCGAAACCGGGGGAAATCTTGCCGAGATACAGTGTACGGTGCGCTATAACGACAGCACTCTGCTGCACCGCGGAGAAAGCTTTAACGGAAGCGGATATGCCGCCGGAAGCGAGACCGATCCCTTTGTCTACGTGCTTATGGACGACCTCGGACACGCCTACGAGCCGGTGCAGATAACGTCCGCCGAGAAATCCAATCTCAACTACCGCAGACTTGTATTCGAAGACGTGGATATGACCGACGTGGGTTCGCTTTACATCAACGTGTATCACACCTCGTCGTATGATTTCGGCTCTGTCGATACTTCATACGGAGCGAAGGACCCCGGCGCGTTTTCCTGCGTGGGTCTGTTCAGCTCCGAGAAGACATATAAGGAACACAAATTCAGCAAAAAAGAAATCGAATCTCTGAACGGTTGAATCGCGCAAGCTTTAACCTGTCAAATACCGTGAAAGAAGAAGAAGCCATGAGCAGTTTATATGAAAGATATCTGGCAATAGACGAGCCTTTTCTCGCAGGACTTTTTGAGCATGAGGAAAAAAGCATATTCTACCGTTACTGCAACGCCTACGCGGTGTGGTTTGACAATCTCGCGCCGGCGGAATATGAAGGAGAACTTCTGTACCCCTGTCTGGATAAGCTATTCCGCGGAGGCTTCAAAGCTGCGGTAAGACCGCAGTACTGCATGACCTATACGGCGGATTTCGGATGGCTGGACAGGAAGGACAAGGAGCTTGCCGATATATACCGCGGATTCCATGAAATATCCCACTGGCCGGGAGGCTGGACTCACGGCGCGCCTAATTATCACAGAATAATCAGAGAGGGACTCCATTCCTACCGCAGACGCATCGAGGCGCGTCCCGAGGGCGAGGATTTCCGCGAGGGTCTGCTCATCTTCGTTGACGCTCTCGAGGGCTGGCTGAAGCGTTCGGTGGAATACCTGAAAAACGCGGGTGCGCCCGCGGCGCTTACCGACGCGCTGGAAAAGGTCCCCTTTGAGCCTGCCGAAACCTATTACGAGGGCCTTGTCGGATGGAACGTCATCTTCTATTTCGACGGCTGCGACAATCTGGGCTGTCTCGACCGCGGACTTGCGCATCTGTACAGAGGCGAGGACTATACGGACGTGATAAAGCAGATGTTCCTGAATATCGACTCGGTGGGAATGTGGTCATGCACCATAGGACCGGACTACAACGACATTTCGCGTCAGGCGATAAGAGCCATCGACGGCCGCCGCCGTCCTCTGCTTGAAATGCGCGTTGACGACAACACCCCCGACGACGTGTGGGAGCTTGCCTTTTCCATCCTCGAAAAGGGAAATACACACCCCGCCTTTTACAACGAGAAGGGCATACACGATATGCTCCACAGCCATTTCGACTATATCCCGGAAGAGACCCTCAGGGATTTCTGCGGCTGCGGATGCACCGAGACAAATTTCGAGGGAGTATCCCGTGTCGGCGGCACT
>JAZQNC010000136.1:0-10149 GCA_045627165.1 Eubacteriales bacterium | reverse complement strand
GATAAACGGCTTGTTACCCCATTTCCATTCGGTCTCGGCGGTACGGACGAGCAGAGAACAGCTTTCGGGCTCATATTCGAGATGAAGCCCCGCCAGATCAATAATATACATTATGTTACCTCTTTTGCGGTTTATAGTTTGTTTTATGATCATTTTATGGTTGACATCGCGCAGTTTATACATTATAATATATCCGATGTCAGTTTATTGTATACCAAATAAAGGGTTTTGTCAATAAAAATCAAAGGCACAGGGAGAAATATTATGGCACGTGAAACTTATGAATGGGCAAATCTTTGGTGGGAACACGCGGAGGATTTTGACTCGCCTCGAATCATTGTTATTGGAGATTCCATAACGAACGGTTATCGCGGACAGCTTCAGCAGAAGCTCAACGGTCTCGGAGTAATGGTTGACCTTTATGCCGGTTCCCGTTCGGTTGAGGACGAGGCTTATTTCAAAGAGACCGAATACGTCCTCGGAGTGCATCACGGATATAACTATAAGGTGATTCAGCTCAATAACGGCATTCACGGCGATCATATTACCGCGGATGATTACGAGAAGGGCTACCGCCGCGAGCTTGAGCTTGTGAAATCCCTTCATCCCGAAGCTGTTTTGGCGCTTGCGACCAGCACGATATACACGCCCAAGGGAATGGAAGGAAAAATCGACGAAGAACGCAACCGTTTCATTCTTGACCGCAACGAAATAGTGCGTCGTCTTGCCGATGAATATAAGCTCCCGCTCAACGACCTGTTCCGTGTAACATCAGGTCACGCCGAATATGCTCAGCCCGATACCGTACACTTTACTTTTGAGGGATACGACGCTCTGTCAACAGCCACAGCCGAATTTGTTAAAAAATATCTTGCGTGACGTGCGATGAACGGCGTTTCGTCTAACAGAGGCGGCTTTGAAAAGCATAAGCTGCTTTACAGGATAACGGTTTCCGCCGTATTTCTGGCTCTCGCGGTTGTATTAAAGCTTGTAACAACCTTCTATCTTCCGATAATGGGTGCGTCAGGGCTGAAAATTGATTTTTCGGGAGTTTTTTCGGCATTCCCTTCGATTCTGTTCGGACCGTGGTACGGCGGCGCTGTGTGTGCCGCAGCCGATCTGCTGGGTTATGTGCTTAAACCAAGCGGCGCTTTTATTCCCGCTCTGACTCTGACGCAGTTTCTCAGCGGATTTCTTATCGGAGTCGCGGCGCTTGTGATAAAAAGGCTTACCGCCTCCGGAATAAACAGAGCAAAGAGCATAATCGCCGCTGTCTGTGCGGCCGTGCTGACTGTTACCGCACTCATCGGAGTTTTGTGCTGCGTATCGCTCAACGGCGACGGTCTCATCAGGGGAATCACAGTCAGACAGGATGACCTTCCTCAAAAGGGCGAGGTAAATTCGCGTATTGAAAATGGAGAGCTATCTCAGCTTTCCTTACTTGTGTGCGGACTTGCAAGGTACAGCAGCGATTCGCTGACCGTTGTGCGCGCCGTAGGTGACAACAGTGCCGAAGCTTATGTTGTCCCTCAGTATATCGAAATTGCCGGACTGGACACCAAGGTAACCGCAATCGGTGAGAAATGCTTCGACGGCTTTTCTTCGCTGAAGACCGTGTATATACCTTCTACGGTCACGGCAATAGACGCATCGGCTTTCGACGGCTGCGGTGATAATCTGACGATATGCACACCGGAGGGAAGCTATGCCGAGGGGTTCGCTGAGACTGCGGGTATTGCCTGCAGCTCTGTAAGCGAAGAAATATACCAATCCGATAGGGCGTCAGTTCATGATGTGCCGGACGGCTTCGAGAGCGTGTCAAACGACAATTACCGCAAAAATCTCAGAGGTTATATTATTTTCATGACCCTTGGACTCTTCTGCGTCGGAGCTGTCGGAGCTCTGCTTATCGGCGCGGGAATGCTGATAAAGAAGAGAAACGGATTCGGTGGTTACGCGCTTTTCTTCGTAACGATAGCGATCCCGCGTCTGTTTATTACAACGGTAAATACCGAGATTCTTCGTCGGACGATGGCGGTATGGAACGGACGCACTTTCTGGGTGCTTCTCATTCCGAGAATAGGCGAAGAGCTGGTGAGCTGTCTGATACAGGCATATATAATCGCGCTTCTTTACGATATTTACCGTGCGCGGATCGCAAAAAACAACATCATCTGAATAACAAGGAGACGGAAAAATGACAGTAAGGATTTCGGATTACCTTTCGTGTTGTGAAGGTAAGAATACTACTCCCGCGATTGCAGCGGCCTTCTCGGCATTAAAAAACGGAGATACACTGACCCTCGGCGGCGGCAGATATGAGCTGTATGCTGACGGAGCGCTTGAAAAGGAATACTATATCTCCAATAATGACTGCGGAAATAAGCCCATTGCATTCCCGCTCATCGGTATGAAGGATATTACTATTGACGGAGAGGGCGCGGAGCTGATATTCCATGGCCGTGTGCTTCCTTTCTGTGTTGACGGAAGCGAGAATATCACGATAAAGAACGTAATTGTCGATTATGCTTCTCCCTTCTATGCTCAGGCGCTTATCGAAGAGGCGGACGAGGAGCATGTCGTGATGCAGTTCGACAACAAAGAGTTTTTCTGCCGTGTTGGAGACAACGGAGAATTCGTGTTCTCCGGCGAGAACAACGACGATACCGGTCTGGCATACTGGGAGGACAGCGTTGAATCCTGTCTCACCCTTGAATTTGATCCGGACAAAAAGCCCTCAGCCTTTAAGCCCCCATATTTTCCCTATACCGGCAAGCCGAAGGATCACGGCTTTTTGGGCGGTATGTTCCGTGACGTGACGCTCAGGGATTTCGGAAACGGAAAAATCGGAATGTACGGCAGACTGGGCTTTACGCACACGGTGGGCAGCTACTGGCTATGCACCCACAGCAGCCGTGAATTTCCGGGAGTGTTTATCACCGATTCAAAGGACGTTATAGTTGACAATGTTACTCTGTACCATACCGCGTCAATGGGCGTTGTAGGGCAGATGACCGAAAATATCACGCTTAACAAGGTTCGTGCCGTAGTGCGGGAGGGTACGGACAGGATGCTCTCCACCAACGCTGACGCTACTCATTTCGTAAACTGCCGCGGAAAGCTGAATTTCACGGACTGCAAGTTCGTCTCCATGATGGACGATGCGATGAATATCCACGGCATATACAATACGGTTATCGCCAACGACGGCGATAAGTCATACCGTCTCGGCTTCGGTCATTTCCAGCAGAGAGGAATACAGATCTATCGTCCCGGAGATGAGATAGCCGTTATCGACAAGAATACCATAAAGACGCTCTGCCGTGCGAAAGTGGTCAGCGCGTCTCTGATCTCACCTGATGAAGTGCTGCTCGAAACAGACAGTGTGCTTCCGCTTGTCTCTGAGATAGGAGAAGATGTACTCATCACGGAAAATCTCACCACGGCGCCCGAGGTTTATATTTCCGGCTGCGAGAGCGGTAACAATCGTCCGAGAGGCTTCCTCATCAGCTCCTCTGCAAAGGTCGTTGTTGAAAACAACCTGTTCTACAATATGAATCAGGGAATCCAGCTCGGCGGCGAGATGAAGGACTGGTACGAAAGCGGCGAAACCCATGACGTTACGATACGCGGCAATGATTTCCGCAACAGCGCCTATGCGGGAGGCTTTGCGATCTATGTCAAGGACGAACACAACAACGACGCGGGAGAATACTACCACGGCAGGATCGTGGTAGAGAACAATACCTTTACTCAGCAGGACAAGCGTCTGATGTTTGCGGGAGACGCCCGCGAAGTCGTATTCAGGGGAAATAAGTTTATCCGCGACGAGAGCCTTCCGGCACACGGAAAATACGGAGAAAACGGAATTGTCGTAAGTCACTGCGGAAAGGTCGATATTGTTGACTGAACTGCGTTTTTGAAGCTTGTTTGAACGGACATATTGACAAAATTTCGGTTATGTGTTAAAATAAACGTATTGATTCAGGAAAAGTCCTGATATAACAGACAATATTATCATGGAGGAAAACAATGAAAAGAATCACAGCACTGGTTCTTGCTCTGCTGATGCTCGCGTCCGCAGCGGCATGCGCCGAACAGGCCGAAAAAGACCCGGTTTCCACAGCAGGCGAAGTAACCGCCGCCGAGACCGAACCCGAAGAAGAGCTTGACTCTCTGGAAGCGCGCAAGCTGGTTTCCGATGAACTTCCCGATGAGAATTTTGAGGGAAAAGCCTACCGTATACTCAGCGATAAAGAGTACGGAAAAACCGATTACTTTGTTGAAGAAATGACGGGCGACGTTGTTGAGGATGCGGTTTTCCAGCGTAACGCTGATATCTGTGCCCGCTTCGATATAACGATCGAAAACCAGTCTGTAGGCTATGGCGATATCTCCGGCATGGTACAGCGTTCGGTCAACGCAAATGAAGACGCTTACGATATCGCGGCATGGCATGAGATAGAGGCCGCCAAGTGCGCGTCTAAGAAATATTTCCTCAACTGGTATGACATCGAGTATATCAACTGCGAAAAGCCATGGTGGACAACGGCTTCGTTCAAGAATCTGAGTATCGGCGGCAAGACATATCTTGCGGTCGGCGCGATGAATCTGTATACCATGAAATCTACCTATTGTATGTATCTCAACAAAGCTCTGGCAGCCGATTACAATGTCACCGACATCAACGATATAGTTCTTAACGGCGAGTGGACGCTTGACCGCAATATTCAGGTCATTACCGACAGCTGGAACGACCTTAACGGCGACGGCAAACAGGATGCAAAGGATTTCTGGGGACTTACCACAAACAGCACGTCCTATGCGACCACATACCTCTACGCTCTGGGCGAGACTACGGTATCCAAGGATGAGGACGACATCCCTTATCTTGACATGAATCAGGAAAAGTTCGCCGATATGGTAAACGGCGTATATAAGCTTCTGTATGAGACAAACGGCGCATATACCACTACCGGCTGGGATGCAATGGATGTATTCTACTCCAACCGTGCGCTTTTCGGTAACTGCACGTTTACCGCTGCGTTCGGCAAGCTTCGTGAGATGGACGCCGACTACTCCATCATTCCTTATCCTAAGTGGGATGAAAATCAGGAGGCGTATATCTCAATGGCAGACGGAAGTGCCGCTCTTATGGGCGTTCCCATGACAAACGGCGACTCAAGATTTGTTGGTATCATCACCGAGGCCGTGAATGCCGAAAGCTGGAAGTCAGTGCTTCCCGCTGCTTACGATATCGCGCTCAAGGTCAAGGGTTCCCGTGATGAGGAGTCTATCGGTATGATCGATATGATTTTCAACAATCAGGTTATCGACCTCGGCTTCATATATGCCGACTACAGCGGTCTTGGATTTACAATGTCCAACCTTATGGGATCGAAGGACAGCAATTTCGCTTCCTATTACGCAAAGAACGAAAAGGCATGGACACGCAAGATCGAAAAGCTCGCAAAGACATTTACAGAGGATTAAGCTCTTAAAGAAAGTCAGCTCATAAAACAGGCAAGGCATCCGGTTCAAAGTGTTCCGGATGCCTTATCATTTTCGTTATATTCGGTTATTCGGCTTCAACAAAGTGGAGAGTGAAGCTGTCTCCCGTGCCCTTCGGGTAACGTGTGAGATTATATCCCGCCTTCATGAGCAGAGCGCCGGAATACTTTTCTTCCGTTCCTTCGAGCTTATAGTATCTGTTTTCGTCAAGACCGCGGAAACGCACGATGTATTTGTCGTTGTGGTAATAGCGCATCGTAACGTTTGTAAAGAGCATTTCCTTTTTGTCGGGAGACACGATTTCCCAGCAGCAGCGGTATGCGTTGTCCCATGGAGCGGTGATACGGTAGAGGTCTCCGAAGCGGATAAGATCGTAGTATTTGTGATAATCGGCGATCTGTCTGTGGACGATATCCTTTTCACGGTCGCTGAGCTTGTTTGGGTCGAGCTCATAGCCGAAGGTTCCCCACATTGCCACATTTCCCTTTGTTTCAAAACCGGTTCTGCGGCTCATGGAAACGTGAGCTCCCATTGTCGCTGCGGGATAACACAGCGAGGTGCCGAACTGTATCGCAAGACGCTCGATAGCGTCTGTATTGTCGGAAGCCCAGATCTGAGGCGTGAAATACAGCATTGCGGGATCGAAGCGTCCTCCTCCGCCCGAGCAGTTTTCGATGAGCAGATTCGGAAATTCGTCAACAAGACGTCCCATCACCTCGTATGTGCCGAGAACAAAGCGGTGGAAAATTTCCTCGCCTCTGTCGCTGTCAAGCAGCGCGCTTCCTGCCTCGGTAAGGTTGCGGTTGAAGTCCCACTTTACATAATCAATTCTGTACTTTGAAAGCACAGACTTCATCTGTTCATAGATGTTGTCGCGCACGTCCTTTCTCGACATATCTATTACATACTGATGACGCGCTATGGAATTGTCGCGCCCCGGTACATGCAGACACCAGTCAGGGTGAGCGCGGTAGATATCGCTGTCCGGAGAGATCATCTCAGGCTCATACCAAATACCGAATTTCAGACCGAGCTCGTTTACACGTCTGATAAGCTCGCCGAGTCCGCCCTTGAGCTTGTCCTCGTTTACATACCAGTCGCCGAGAGAGCAGTTGTCGCTGTTGCGTTTTCCGAACCAGCCGTCGTCCATGACGAGCATTTCGATTCCGAGCTCCTTTGCGCGCTCGGCAAAGGAAACCAGCTTTTCGGTGTCGAAATCAAAATACGCGGCTTCCCAGGAGTTTATGAGAAGCGGTCTCTTTTCCGTCTTGTATTTTCCTCTGATAAGGTTGTTTGAATAAAGTCTGTGGAAGATTCTCGACATCTCTCCGAGACCTTTCTCGGTGAACACCATGACGGCTTCGGGAGCCTGAAAACTCTCGCCGCTTTCCAGCTTCCATGAAAAGCCGTCGGGATTTATACCGATGTTGACTCTCGTGGTTTCATAATAATCGCAGTCAACCGTTATATCGAAGCTGCCGCTGTAAACGAGATTGAAGCCGTAAACCTCGCCGTTGTCCTCATCCGTTCCTTTCTTTGCCAGAGCGCAGAAGGGATTGTGGAAATGGGACGACGAGCCTCTCGTCGAGGATATGGACATCTGTCCGTGTTCAAGCTTTGAATGAACGAGATTGCGCTCAACGCAGTGTCTTCCGTACAGGTGAATGAAATCGTAGTCCATATCATTAAGCGATACGGAAGCGCTGTATACCTTTTCGATGTAAGCTTCCTTGCCGGAAGTGTTTTCGATTCTGACCGAACGGGTCATCGCGCCATGACCGATGAACACCGTATAGAGCAGGACAGCCTTTATACCGGTTACCTTGTCGAGCGTTTCGATCTCAAGCGTTTCGCATTCATCGTCGCTGTTTGCGTAGGTCGCGGGAAGACCGATGGCGGGCTTACCCGCATATATGCGGTGAGAAACATAGCGGAAATCCGTGGCGTTGTTGCCGTCGGAATTGCGTACTGCCACAGCCGATTTACGGAAATCTCCCGTTCCGAAGCCCGAGTATTCCAGCGGGAATATGTCGGGGGAGAACCAACCGTCCTTTACATTTGCGTTGTTTGGTGAAAAGGAAGCGAATCCCCCGCGGTAAGCCAGTCCTTCAACCGCATTATCGGGAATTTTTGCGCCGTAATAGGGACATACGAGGTAGTTTTCCTCGAATATTTCGATGATATAGGTGGATGTCCGGGTGTCGAGCTTGAACATCCTCTTTTTTTCATTATAAGATATTGACATTTTAGATTTCCTTTCCGGGAATGATATCAGCCCTCGTTGTATTCATCAAGAGCCGCGATGACCTTGTTGTACCAGCGTGTGATCGCTTTCTCATTTTTTGCGTAAGTGGATTCAAAGCTGCCTGACTTGTTTGCCACAAGGGTCTGAAGCAGGAAGCTTGCGCCCTGGAAATTATCATAGACAAATCCGAAATCGAAATAACGTCCGTCAATAATAATATCGAGAAGCTCGATGGAGGTGTCGTCGCGGACACCCTTGTATTTCAGCGCGATATCGTAGTATTCGGGAACGACATTCTTGTAGGTCTCCGCACAGAGCGCCTCGATGATACAGCTGACAAAATCAGTCTCTGTGACAGTCAACGGAACAGCCATGCCCTCGTGAGCGCCGTTTACGCTTGTGCGGTAACGCTGCTGTTCCTCTGTCCACTTGGGATAGGGAATGATTCCGAAATCGCGTTCCATATCTCTGAAATAGTGAACCGCGTTTCCGATCTCGCCGAGAGAGAACACGCAGCTGCCGTTCTTGAAGAAGTTTATGGCATCCTCATAGGGCTGTATTCCGAAACCGCCCTGATTATGGTTGGCAAGGTCGTTGAGCTTTTCAAGAATAGAATCAAGCTTTTCTGTATGGAAAACTATTTCAAGCTCTCCGTCGCCGTCAGCCTTGATAATTGGGTTGTCGAAAGCCCACAGAAAGGCGTTGGTATGGGAGCCTATGCGGAAACCGAGGCCGAAGAAATCGTCCTTATCCTTTTTGCCGTTGCCGTTTACGTCGCTGTAAAGGTCCTTCGTATAACTGTTCAGCAGGTCTACCGTCCATTCACCGTCGTGTACCGTCTGATATATATCGCCGAGCTGATATTCCTCGGCATATCCCTTGTCAAAATACATGCAGTAGGTATAGCTCAGCGCGCTCATTGCAAAATCGCCTATTGCCAGAAGGGCTATACCGTGATAGGTAAGGTCGTCTATACAGCAGGATGACCACCACGGCTTTTCAAAATTCACATAATCCATGTCATACCAGTTCAGCAGAACATGATGAGTGGAATTTCCCGAAAGCGATACTATGTGCGAGGAGACAAGATCAAAGGCGTCGTCTCCGGAAGTTACGGTGGTGTTTACCAACTTCGCAACACTGTCGTAGCCTCTTGATATATCAAATGTGAATTCCTTGACATTGAATCTTTCGCAGATATCCGCGTTGCGCTTGTATATGGCGTCAAGCACATTGTCTCCTGTTTCTTCTTCCTGGGCAATGAAATACTTTATCTCATCGCTGTCGTTATTGTGAAGGATACGGAAGGTCTTGCCGTTGAAATCAGCCTCCGGAAGCTCATCGGGAACGAGCTTGCGCTGCTGGAGAGCGTCAAGCTCTTCCGGTTCAGTTTCAACCGGTGACGTTTCTATTATATCCGCCGACGTTTCAGCGTCCGGATCGGCTTTTTCCGCACAGGCCGCTGCGCCCGAGAGCATTGAACACAATATCAACAGTGCGATTATTCTTTTTTTCATAACGATACCTTGTTTTTTGATAAATATTGAAAGTGCGGAATATATTCCGTGTGTTATCCGACAAACACGACAGCCGCTCCGAGAGTGAGGATGTTTGTGCCTGCGCCCAGCTCCTCTGTCCTGCCTTCTCTGAATACGGTGATTTTCTCATCTGTACAGAAAGAGAGATGAGCGTCAACTCCTCGTCTTATCTCGCTGACGTTAAGAGCCGTGAAAGCGTATTTTCCGTTCTTTTCGTAAACGCCGATAAGGGTATTTTCATCAGCCGAAAGATTCGATACTGTTTTAAGAGCTTCGGGTGAAATGGGATCGGCAAATTCGATTCCGCTTGAAGCCTCGCCTCCGCGGACTATAAACGCACCGAGATTTCGATATCCCGCAAGCAGCGGAGAAAGAGCGTGAAGCTCGTCGTTTACGGCCTTACCGTAATACCAAAGCGGAGTTTTAGCCCCGTCCTTGCCTATCATTGCGCGCTCGAAGTATTCCGCGCCGGAGGGCGGAGTCATATAGCAGAAGTGCATTATCCTGCTGCAGCCGAAGGCAAGATAGCAGTAGCACTGCCATCTCATCTCCCATTCATTCGGCTCGCGCATGATATGGTTAAATCCCATGGTCTGAATAAAACCGTAGAAATCAATATCCTTCTCACGGCACACAGACGCTACCGCAGAGATATTTTCAAGGTAGTCGTTGTATGTTCCCTTTACCCCGTCGATCTCATTGAACGGGTAAATATCCACCGAGATGTAATCGGTGTTCACGATCCGTGAATACTCCTTTATGTAGTCACGGTAGGTGGGAGTTCCGTAAACCTCAAGTGGCGCGTAAGCGGGAAGAAGATTGATATAAGGAATTTTGTCCGGAAAAGCGAAGTCG
>JAZQNC010000135.1:0-2476 GCA_045627165.1 Eubacteriales bacterium | reverse complement strand
AACGGCTGGTGGGGCGAAGGCGAGATAAAGTTCTTCCTCGACGGCGACAAAGACTATCCTACGATATGCGGAACGGGAACCGAGGACTATTTCTGCGGAGCGTGGGACTTCGAGAACGCGGGTCAGTATCTGCCCTTCTCCACGCCCTACAGTGGATTTTACCGTCTGCCCTCCGACAGCTGTTATTCCTCCCAGTGCCGCTTCTCCATGTACCGCTGGCACATCACCGACCCGATATGCTTTGGCGAGGACCTGAAGGTAACGATACAGGCTCTTGGCTGGCGCAGCGAGGGCCGTTATCTGCCGCTTCAGGACGATCTCTCCTCGGTGGCATACTGGTACCAGACCCTGCCGGCCGAGAAATTCCCGCCTCTTCCCGACAGAAACTACCGCGAAATAATCTGAAAAAAGCGAAAGGAACGAATTACGATGTTTGAACTTTTACAGAAGCTTGCGCAGGTCAGCGCGCCTACCGGCAACGAATACCCTCTCGGCGAGCTTATCGGCAAGCTTATAACCCCTTATGTGGACAAGGTGAGCTTCGACGGACTGGGAGACGTTATCGGTTACGTTGAAGGAAACGGAGAAAACAAAAAGAAAGTGCTTTATTCCGTGCACATGGACGAGGTGGGCTTCATCGCCGCAAAGATCGAGGAAAACGGATATATCCGCTTCAACAATCTCGGCGGTCCCAATCTCACCTCCGCGGCATACCGCGAGGTCGTGTTCCCGGCAAGCGGCATACACGGCATGATGGTCCCCCACACCGGAAGCGACGGAAATCTCCAGCTCGGAACGATGGTAGTCGATATCGGCGCGCCGAGCCGTGCCGAAGCCGAAAAATACGTTTCTGTGGGAGACAGCTTCACCCTTGTGCCGTACATGGTGAAGGAAGCCGGAAACAGAATAGCGGGTCATCCGGTAGACGACAGGATCGGCTGCGCGATACTCATCGACGCCGCGCGTGAGCTTAAAGAGAGCGGAAAGCGTCCCTATAACGATATTTACTTTGCCTTCAGCGTACAGGAGGAGGTCACCGCGGCGGGAGCCTGCGTGCTTTCCAACGTGGTAATGCCCGATATCGGCATTGCCGTTGACGTGTGCGGCACGGGCGATACCATAGGCTCCTTCCCCATGACCGTATCTCTCGGAGGAGGAGCCGCGATCCTGCTCTCCGATACCAAGCTCATAGGCGACCGCCGTCTTGCCGAGGACATGAAAAAGACCTGCGCCGAAAACGGCATAAAGTACCAGATCGAGGTCTGCGTCCACGGCGGAACCGACGCCGTTCCGATGGCGAAGTCGGGCAGCGGATGCCGCGCCAACGTCATCTCCATTCCGATGCGCTATCTCCACACCTCCGCCGAGACCTTCGATATGTTCGACGCGGAGCAGTGCCGTGAGCTTGTATACGCGCTTTGTCTCCGTCCCCTTTAATGAAACAATAAAGAACCGAGGTATTCACAAATGATAAACCAGATGCGTACAGACCTGTACAATTACGATATTTTCCCGAAGGTATTTCAGCGCGACAAGGCCGTTGAAGTCACCGTAAAGCCTCTCGGCCGCCACTGCGCTTTCGCGCCCGACAGAAGCTACACCGTTTCGGTCTGCCCTCTCGGCGAAGGCAATCCCCGTACATATCCTGACAGAGACAACAAGGCGGCATACAGCGTAAAGCCTGACGGCGACGGATGCCTGCGCTTCACTCACAGCTATATCGGCGAGCAGGAGCATTTCATCCGCATATACGACGGCGACCGCCGTATCGCCCAGCTTTCGGTATATTCTCTTGACGCCGATCTGGTGGGAAGATATCCCTATTACGGCGATCTTCACGTCCACACGTTCCGTTCGGACGGAAGCGAGGCTCCCGAAATCACCGCCGCCAACTACCGCCGCGACGGATACGACTTCACCGTAATTTCAGACCATGGCCGCTACTATGCTTCGCTCGAAGCGATAGATGCGTACAGGGACGTAAAGCTCGGACTGAACATAGTCCCCGGCGAGGAAGTCCACCTTCCCGGCAACGACGTTCATATCGTCAACTTCGGCGGAAAATGGAGCATAAACGGTCTGCATGACGGCTCGTCGCAGTACGCCGACAGAGGCGCGGACAAACAGTGGCGTTCCATAGACGACAACTGCCCCGAAGTCATCACGGTGGACGAATACAAAGCTCAGGTCAACGCCCTTGCCGATACTCTTGACATTCCCGAAGGAATCGAACGCTTCACCTACGCAGCGTGCATATGGGCGTTCAATCATATCAGAGAAGCGGGAGGTCTCGGCATATACGCTCATCCCTACTGGATATCCGACGTGTTCCAGGTACCCGAAAGCTTCAACGACTATATGCTCAAGACCGCGCCCTTCGACGCATTCGAGATCCTCGGCGGCGAATCATATTTCGAGCAGAACGGCTATCAGATGCACAAATATTACGACCTCCGCCGTCAGGGTTACGATTTCC
>JAZQNC010000134.1:0-4538 GCA_045627165.1 Eubacteriales bacterium | reverse complement strand
TTTCTTTTTGATTATCTTTTATTTTTTGCTTCTTATTTTCCGACAGCTTCGGACCTCATTTCGGAGGTCTGTTCCTTCAGTGTCTTTACTGCTGCAAGCAGCTGATTATCGTCCGTATCCTTTATTGTGTACGGATTTTTTGTTATCGCCGACTCGCTGAGCTCCACATTTACGTCCGGCTCCAATCCAATTCCGTCGTAATTATCGGAATATGGTGAACGGTACATCTTAACTGTGATTCGCAGCGCGGAACCGTCGGACAGCTGCATGATATTCTGCATACAGCCTTTTCCGAACGTGTGAACTCCCACGAGCTTCGCTTTGCCGTAGTCACGCAGACAGGATGAAAACAACTCTGCGGCTGAGGCCGTATATTCATTTACAAGCACCGTCATGGGAGCATCGAGCTCTGACGGACCAGATGAGAGCTGACTTTCGTTTCCATCGGCATCAGATATGATAATCACCGGTCCTTCGGGAAGCAGCATATCGAGCACATCAACGACACTTGAAAGCTCACCGCCGAGATTGTCTCTGACGTCAAAAATGAAGCTTCTCGCGCCCTCATCTATCAGCGAATTCACCGCGTCTCTGAACTGTGTCGGAGTCGTCGCGTCAAATTCAAGTATCTTGACGATCCCTATCCGATCAGCTTCATTTTCAAACATGTGATGCATGACCGACAGAGTCTTAACAGGGGCTCGCGTACATGTTATCGTCAGCAGATCCTTACCGCGCAGTACGCTGAGGCTGACATCCGTGCCTTCATCTCCCTTGATACGGTCTATTGCCGTGTCATATCCAAGCTCAGCAGTGCTCTCCCCCTCAACTGCAACGATCAGATCTCCGCATTGAATCCCGCTTTTTTCAGCAGGTGAATCCGGGACAACGGCGCATATCTCGATTGCCATATCATCGGTATAAGCCGCAATAACTCCTATACCAACCATATCGCCGTTGAGATCCTCGAAGAAGCTGTCATACTCCTCTGCGGTCATATACTGGGTGTACCTGTCGCCCGTACCGAGAAGATACCCGTATATAAGGGCTTCTTCCATGGTTTCGTCGTTCAGCTCGCCTATATAATTATCACGGTATATACCGTCTATCTCCTCAAGCTTTGAGCTGAGGTTGAATTTACCGGAGATCTGCAGTTCCTTTAACTTATCCTCATAACTTCGGTTCAGATAAAGATAACAGCACTGCAAAGCTATTGCTGCCGTGATCAGCGTAATGAGCACCGACAGCAGGATTGGAATTCTTTTCTTCATTTGGTCTGCCCGTTACTAACAAAATATCACGCCGACTTTACTTAAAAAGCCGGCGGCAAATAAATGCACTATTATTTCATTCAGGGTTGTGTAACATATTCAAGCGGATCGGTGGTCTTACCGTTTATGCGCACCTCAAAGTGACAGTGATTGCCGTATGAATTGCCTGTAGAACCTGCAAGCGCGATAACATCGCCTTTATCGACAATATCACCGACCTTGACCATGAGTTTGCTGTTATGCGCATAGAGGGTAGCCTGTCCTCCTCCATGGTCTATAAGCACATAATATCCGTAGGAATAATGCTGCTCCGCTTTGATCACCTTCCCGGCATTGGCGGCATATATATTCGATCCGAAGGAACAAGGAATATCTATTCCAAGGTGATATTCGCCGCCCTGGAAATCACGCCATCCGTAAGGAGAGGATATACGGCTGTAAGAGGTATCGAGCGGCCAGATATATGAACCGCCCACATAGACGGCATTCTGAAGAGCGATACGCTCAAGCTCTTCCTCAAGCTCCTTATTCAGCTTCTCTTCTTCTTCAAGCGCCTTGTCATACTGCTTTTCATAGGCGAGCTTATCTGATTTCAGAGTGGAAAGATAATCAGCTGAGTCCTGTGCCAGCTTTTGCAGCTTCTGCTGCTGAAGAAGATTTTTGCTCTTCGCAACCTCTTCGCTCTGCTTGTATACCTCGATGGATTCCTTTTCCGCGTTCAGATCTATGACCTTTTTTTCAAGCGAAGCCATAAACTCATTTTTAGATTCCATCAGAACGGCAATATACTCGGTAGTTGTGAGAACATCGTTGAAATTGTCGTTGTCAAATATCATCTGCAGAAACGACAGTTCCCCGGTTTCGTAGAATACCTTGATCCATTCCTCAAATTCGGAATACTTCTCTTCGATATCCCTTTCCTGATCGGCTATCTCCTGTTCCTTCTTCTCTATGGCTTCCTGATACGCCTTCATGACCTTATTGTTGAGAGTAATACTCTCATTCACCAGAGAAAGCTCCTCATCAATAGCCTGTTTTTTGGAAGTTTCGGATATGATATCCTCTGCCTTTCCCTCGATACATTTGTCGAGATCGGACAGCCTCTTTTCTATGCTGCTTATCTGACCTTCGAGCGAAAGCACACCCGCATCGGTCTCCGGATCTATATAACCCGCATGTGAGGATAAAAATCCGGCCGGAGCGAGGGTAATCACCGTCGCGAACACTGTCACAGCGGCGGTAAAGCCGAGCAGGATTTTTTTTGTTACAGTAAATTTCATAATGATAGTCCCGAATACACTTAAGCTTTAAGGTACTTGTGGAGTGAAACCGAGCTTCCCAGAATACCGGTCAGAATACCGATACCGCCGAAACCCGCAAGTATATACTTTTTCAGAGATGAAAACGCTACGACAGTTATAAGTTCGCTGTAATCGCCTACAATGATATTTTGAATGTAATTATAGATATAGTACTGCATACCGTAGGCTATTCCCGCTGACAGCGCACCGATAATTACACCTTCGAGAATAAACGGAAGAACAATGAACCAGTTCGTGGCTCCGACATACCGCATTATAGATATTTCCTGTCTGCGGGCGTATACGGCCAGCTTAACCGTGTTTATAATGACAAACACAGATACGACAAAAAGGATAACCATGAACCAGGTGAATATCAGCACGACTCCGTGCTTTATATTCTCCATTGTTTCGGCTACGTCCGAATGACATGTGACCTTGTAAACCATCGGGTCGAGATGTTCGAGATTGTACTGCAGAGTAGTTACCTTTGAGTTGTCGTAATATGTAATGGTAAATCTGTCGGGAAGACTGTTGCGTCTGAAATTATCGAACACCGCAGGATAATCGGCATACATTTCGCGCATTTCGAGAAGTCCTGATGCCTTCGAGGTAAGAAGAACCGAGGATACATTGTCGAGCGCCGATATCTTCGCATATACCGAAAGCAGAGAGTTGATACGAGAAGCCACCTTCCCGTATTCATTCTTTACATGCTCGAAATACAGACTGACATCAGCCCTTGTCTGAGCATCGCTTATCATATCTACTTTCGGCTGGACGCCGTCAACTCTTTCGGTAAGAGCTTCGAGAGCTGTTTTCGCGTCATCGAGATAAATAAAATTGTCCAGATCGGTAACAGCGGCTTCGATGGAGATTATTTCGGCAGACACCTCATCTGAAGCGTTCAGATCCGGCAGCACATCTCTGCTTACATTCTGAGCCGATTCGTCTATGGGTTCATCCATGTCAGAATATCCGTTTTCTGTATCAACAAACGCAAATATCTGATTGAGAACTCCGAGACGGTCAAGATTGTAATTTATATTGTAAACAAGAAGTCCGAAGCTGCCCATTACGACAAGGCATGACATGAGCACCATTATAGACGCCGTGGACATTACTCCGTTGCGCCACAGTCCCTGAATGCTCTGTCCGATAAAATACAAGAAGCTATATCTGCGCATTTAACACACCGCCTGTACCTTCATCGAACATACCTCCGACACGGTCTTCGACTATTCTTCCCTGATTGAGAGTTACAACTCGCTGCTGAAAATAGTCCACCAGTCCTTTTTCGTGGGTCACGACTATAACAGTCTTATTCTTTTTATGTATTTTGATAAGAAGATTCATTATCTCGAGACTGAGCTGCGGGTCAATATTTCCCGTGGGCTCGTCCGCTATTATCGTGCGCGGATTGTTGGCAAGAGCGCGTGCAAGGGCAACTCTCTGCTGTTCACCGCCCGAAAGCTGATCCGGAAATGATTTATATTTATCGGCAAGACCAACAACACTGAGTATAGTGGGAACACGGCGGCGAATAACGCCCGCAGGCTCTCCTATTACTCTCATTGCAAACGCAACGTTTTCATATACCGTCTTATTCGGAAACAGTCTGAAATCCTGAAAAACGACGCCCAGCTGTCTGCGATAGTACGGCACCTTGTAATTGGGCATTTTAACCAGATCGAACTCGTCCACATTGAGCTGACCGGAAGTGATCTTTTCTTCACGGAGAAGCAGCTTCATCATCGTCGATTTTCCCGCTCCGGAAGCGCCGACAACAAATACGAATTCGCCGTCCTCAACTCTCAGATTAACTCCGTCAAGAGCAACCGTACCGTTTGGGTATACCTTGCGTACATTACGAAATTCTATCATTATCTTTTACTAACAAATACATCAGAACTTTACGGGCTTGGACTGAAGGTATTTATGCACCATCAAAGCCACCTTGAAGGTC
>JAZQNC010000133.1:0-13041 GCA_045627165.1 Eubacteriales bacterium | reverse complement strand
GAAACTTTTTTCCTGAAGTAAATTCAGCTAATAGTGGAATTTAGTCTGGGAAATTACCACTCGGGCTTTTTTTGCTATGCCTTCTTTTCGATTTTCCTTATGTTTTTCACTCTATTTCCGGTGATTTTTCTTCCCCCTGAGGTTTTCCCATGCTTAATTCCGCCTATTTCTCATAGTAAATTCCACCTCGCTTCCACTGTGGATTTTACTTTGGGAATTCACGTTAATTATTATATCATCGTCGGCGGTACAAACACGGTGTAAGTATTTACATCATAGTGAAGTTTATGTCATTGACAAAAGACTCGGTTTATATTATAATATCATATTGAACGGTGCGGCGGTGCCGATGCTGACCCTGTATACCGCATATATGCTGTTATCATTTTTATCTATGAAGGACGGTCACGAAATGGCTGAATTTACATATAAATGTCCCGCCTGCGGCGCTCCTCTGAAATACGATCCCGCAAGCGGCAGGTTCGTCTGCGAATTCTGCGACAGCGTTTACGACGAAGCGCAGCTCAGCGATCAGGACGACAAAAAATACGAGGAGCTTGATCATACCGACGACACGGCGGGAAGCGACGGCGAACAGCTCGTGTATACATGCCCTTCCTGCGGAGGAGAGCTGATTACCGACGCGACGACTGCCGCGACCACCTGCTATTACTGCCACAATCCCGTAGTGCTTACCGGAAGACTGGTAAAGGAGCTTAAACCCGACGGGGTGATCCCCTTTAATTACACAAAGGAAGAGGCAAAGAGACGCTTCCTTAACTGGATAAAATCGAAAAAATACGTTCCGAAGGATTTTGTATCGGAAGAAAATATCGAGCGTATACAGGGAGTGTACTCCCCCTACTGGATGGCGGATTATGACGCTGACGCCACCTTCATCGGTCACGGCACGCGCACCCATACCACCCTTACTCCCCGCGAGGAGATACGCTCAACCGAGCATTACAACGTCGTCAGACGCGGAAAGGTTCACATGCGCAATATCGAGCGCAGCGCTCTGAAAAAGAACGACCGCAAGCTTGCCGACGCTATACACCCCTATGACGCGCAGAAGGTGTTGGATTTTCAGCCCGCCTACCTTTCGGGCTTTTTCGCAGAAATGCGCGACGTTCAGGTTACAGACATAAAAGAGGACGTCGAGGGCGAGGTAAAGAGCTATTGCCCGAGGATTCTGACCAAGGATGCGCCCTTCGATACCCTCAACGGCGATACCTCCGTTACCTACGAGGGGAATAAGTTCAAATACACGCTGCTTCCCGCCTGGGTGCTGACCTATAAGGGAAACGACGGCAATATGTACTACTATTCCATGAACGGTCAGACAGGCCAGACCTGCGGAGTCGTACCCGTGGACAAGGCGAAGCTCATGCTGTCATCCATAGCGACGGGGGGCGTATTTGCGCTGATCGCCGGTCTTATCGCCTATTTTCTGTTTTATGTGATGTAAGGGAGGAAAGCTGACATGAAAAAGAAAATCATCTCTGTAATTGCTCTCCTTGCTTTCCTTGCCGCGGCGCTGTCCTCCCTCGGTGTGTGTGCCGAAAGTCTCGGTTCGGGAACACAGCGTGTTTTCGACGATTATGACCTGCTCAGCGATGATGAGGAAGCGCGGCTCGAAGAAGCCATAGCGTATATGCGCGGTGCTACCGGAATGGATTATGTTATCCTCACCACCGACGCAAACACCAACGGACTGACCACCGCGGATTTTGCCGATGATTTTTATGATACGAACGGCTTCGGCAGCAGCGGAATCCTCTATATCATAGACATGGCGCAGCGCAATTATTACTTCTCCACGGCGGGAGAAATGATACCGTATTTCACCGATTTCCGCGTTGAGGAAACGCTTGACGGAGCATACGGGCATGTGGCGAACGGCGAGTATTACGCGGCCTTTGCGGTAATGCTTCAGTATACCGAGAATTACATAAATCAGGGAGTGCCTCAGGACGCATGGTACGGAGACGAAGGCTCCTACGGATACGACTACTACGGAGAAGGCGATTATTACGGTCAGCGGAATACGGGTTTCCCGTCCGGACCTGTGATTTTCGGCGCTGTGGTATGGCTCATAGCCGCGTGGATAAAGAACAAGTCCGTGAACACCTCCTACGGAATGCTCGGTTCGACCTACAGCTATGACGTTGCCGCAAATACCGACGTTGAGATCTCCGAAAGCAGGGATGAATATATACGCACCGACGTTGTGCGTATTCCCAGAAATACGGGAGGCGGACGTTCCGGCGGTCACAGCAGCGGAAGCCACATCAGCACCCATACATCATCCCACGGCGTAAGTCACGGAGGCGGAGGGAGACACTTCTGATGAGAGGAATATCGCTGACGGCAATTTCTGATATTCACGACAACACCTATGAGCTTCGTGAGATAATGGAAAAAAGAGGTAGATATTCGCGCTTTCTCTTTGCGGGCGACGGTCTGCGGTTTATGGAGAGCTTCGCTTCGCGTATAGGCGTGGATTATATCGCCGTAAGCGGAAACTGCGATTATCTCTGCCGTGAGACACCGCCGCTCAAGGTTTTTGAAATAGCGGACTGTAAGATTCTGCTTACACACGGTCACACCTGCCGCGTCAAATCCGGACTTGAGGGACTTATAGACACGGCGGTGGAAAATGACGCCGATCTTGCGGTTTACGGTCACACTCACGCGGCGGAAAGCCTGTTTATTACGGCGGATGAGCTGAGGCGCACCTATCCTCAGCGAAACAAAGGACTGTATATCGTCAATCCCGGAAGCCTCGGAAATCCGAGGGACGACGACAGCCCCTCCTACGCCGCGATAGACCTCTGCGGCAGACGTGACAGCGGCGACGCGGTCATAAGCGTGAATATAGTGCGAATGTAACTGCGGGGAGATTCCCGACACGATGAAAGAGATAAACTGCTGCTTTACCGGACACCGCGACCTCACCGCGGAGCAGATGTACACCGCGACCCTTGAGGTCACCCGCGCCGCGGCGGAGCTGTACAAAAAGGGAATACGAGGCTTTATCAGCGGAGGAGCTCTGGGCTTCGATCTGGCTGCTTCGGCTGCCGTGCTGCGTCTGCGCAGAGTGCTTCCAGACATAACTCTCACCATAGCGCAGCCCTGTATGGATTACAATTCCGGATGGAGCGAGGAAGACAGAAACAGCTACGCCGAGGTCTACGGTCAGTGCGACGAGATGATATTCGTCACGCCGAGCCATTATTTCAACGGCTGTATGCAGATAAGGGACAAATACATGGTCGATAACAGCTCGGCTATGATCGCGTGGTATGACGGACGTACCGAGGGAGGTACTCTTTATACTCTCAACTGCGCGCGCAGGGCCGGTATCGAGGTTATCAACGTATACGGAAAAAACAGAGAAGGCTGAACTGTTTTTGCGATTTATGATATTTATGAAAGGAAGATACAATGACCGAGAGAGCGAGAAAGCTTGCCGAAAAGGAAAGCTACGATATAAACGATCTGCTTGAAATAATGGAAATACTGCGCGCCCCCGGCGGGTGTCCGTGGGACGCCGAGCAGACTCACGCCAGCATACGCCGCGACTTTATCGAGGAGGTCTATGAGGTAATAGAAGCCATTGACGGCGACGATAAGGTTCTGATGCGCGAAGAGCTGGGCGACGTCCTGCTTCAGGTGGTATTTCATTCGGAAATATGCCGCGAGGACGGTGAATTTGATTTTCACGATGTGGCAAACGATATCTGTGCCAAGCTCATCGAGCGTCACCCCCATGTGTTCGGCGAGGTAAAGGTCGGCGGTACGGCTGACGTACTGACAAACTGGGACAAGATAAAGGAAAACACCAAGCACCGCGACAGCACCAGAGACGTGCTTGAGGGCGTGTCTCCCGCTTTTCCCGCGCTTATACGCGCCTCCAAGCTGGCAAAAAAAGCGGCGAAGGCGGGACTGTATTCCTACACTGAAATGGAGCTGTCTGATGACGAGATAGCGCAGAGACTCTTTGATCTGGCTTCCTATGCCCAGTCGAAGGGGCTCGATCCCGAAAAGCTGCTCTACGACAGAAACATGAGCTTTATCGAGGAAATCTGTGAAAAAGCGGGAGATGAAAGCGAAAACTGAGCTTTTTTCGGCGGCGGGAGATATTATTGAACAAACTATTAAATTTCATATAAACTATTGATTATTATCTCACGTAATGCTATACTATTTAGCGCACCCAACATCAAAAATACAAAATGAAAGGATCAGATCGTTTCGTGAAAACGGGACGGTTAGGAATAGAAAAATGACAAAAAACCAGCTTATCACGGCAGTAGCGAGAAAAACATCGTTTACCCGCAAGGAAACCGAGGAGCTTTTTTCAACGATAATCGACACAATAGAGGAAGAGCTTATAGCAGGCAACAAGGTGCAGATCACGGGCTTCGGCACATTTGAGGTTCGCGTACACGAGCCCCGTCAGGGACGCAATCCCTACACCGGAGATTCGATTATGATACCCGAGTCCCGCCGTCCCGCTTTTGTTCCCGGCAAGACTCTCAAGGCAAAAATCAAATAATGAGACTGGACAAATATCTTAAGGTATCGAGAATTATCAAGCGCCGCACGGTGGCCAATGACGCCTGCGACGGCGAACACGTCAGCGTGAACGGGCGCACAGCCAAGGCGTCTTACGATGTGAAGGTCGGTGATATCATCGAGATCCGCTTCGGAGAAAAGACTCTCCGTGCGAAGGTCACCGACGTCCGCGAGCACGCCTTGAAAAGCGACGCTGCTGAGATGTACGAGATTCTGCAATGATAGTGTTAATAGGGGCTGTATGTCTATGGGCTGTAAGTCCAGCCGACCGTACGCCCCTGTAATCTTTTGAAGGAAGAAAAATTGCAGCAGAATTATAAAAAGAGGATGAGCATATTCCCGAAAGCCGTGATCGCCGCCTTTGTTCTTTTCTTTGCAATTACGATTTTTTCTCAGGTATACCAGTATGTGGAGCTGGGCATAGAGAAGGAAAACCTCGAAAGGCAGATTTATGAAGCCAACGAGGGCATAGAGGAAATACAGGAACAGCTTGACGAGGAAATGGACGACGCCTATATCGAGAGGATTGCCCGTTCCATGCTCAACTATCATCTTCCCGAGGAAATACTGTTTTTCAACGATCTGATAAACTGAAAAGCCCTGCTTTGTGTTTTATTCGGGAATAACGACAGAAACATAATCATCCGCGAGACGGGGAGTGGCATACCCGTCTTTTGGGGTTGTTACGGAGAATATGATGCGTATTGAAAACGTCCGCATCCTCACAATGGATGCAGCCGGTACGGTGATCGGTAACGGCTATGTGGAATTTGAGAACGGAATAATTACCGGGATCGGTGATTGTGTCGGCGGAGAAGTGCGCGGTGTGCTGTGTCCCGGCTTTATAGACGGTCATACTCATCTCGGCATTATCGGGGATTCTCTCGGCTTTGAAAGCGATGACTGCAATGAGACCACCGATCCGGTCACTCCTCAGCTTCGCGCCCTTGACGCGATAAATCCCCTTGACCGCAATTTCTCCGACGCGCGGAATGCCGGAGTTACCACGGTCGCCGTGGCTCCCGGAAGCGCGAATCCCATCGGAGGTCAGGTATGCGTGATCAAGACCTCGGGACGGCGGGTAGACAGGATGACTCTGCTGGAACCCGCCGCGATGAAAATGGCACTGGGTGAAAATCCCAAGGGAGTGTACCACGACAAGGACGATACCCCCGAAACCCGCATGGCGACGGCGGCGCTTATCCGTGAAAATCTTTTCAAGGCGGTAAAATATGCCGACGCAATGGACGCGGCGCATCCGGCGAATCCCGCCGAAGATGAGGATATACCCGATGAGCCGGATTTCGATATGAAGCTGGAAGCGCTCATCCCCGTGGTCAGGGGAAAGCTTCCCGTTCATTTTCACGCCCACCGCGCCGACGACATCTTTACCGCGGTGAGGATAGCGAAGGAATTCGGATTGAAGTATACGATAATCCACTGCACGGAAGGCGGAATTGTCGCCGACGAGCTTGCGGAGGATGGTATTACCGCGTTTCTCGGACCCGATCTCCGCGACAGATGCAAGCCGGAGCTTTCGGGACAGAGCAGTGAAAACCCTCCCCGTCCTGCCGCGGCAGGCGTAAAATACGGGATCACCACCGACAGTCCCGAAACTCCCATCCGGTATCTCACCCTCTGCGCGGCAATGGCCGTCAAAAACGGACTTGACAGCTGTACCGCTCTCCGCAGCATAACCTGCGACGCCGCCGATATCCTCGGAGTCAGCGGAAGAGTGGGAAGCATAGAATGCGGCAAGGACGCCGATATGGTCATGCTCAGCGGCGATCCCCTTGACCTGACTTCCGCTGTCCTGAACGTGTGGATCGACGGAAAGGCCGTTAAATAATATACGACGGTACTGATTATATTCTCGGTAATAGGCTGTGATATTTCGGAAAGGAGACTTTCGTACCCGCGAAAGCCTGAATGAAAATAATGACTGATTTACTCCCCAGACTGTTCATAAAGAACTATCTTGAAACCGATAATCCCATAGTCCGCGCGGCTTACGGCACTCTTGCCTCGATTGTGGGTATTTTCATCAACGTACTGCTGTTTGTAATAAAGTTCGTTGTCGGAACGATATCGGGAAGCATTTCGATACGCGCGGACGCGATCAATAACCTCTCGGACGCCGCTTCTTCGGTCATTACGCTGATAAGCTTTATTATCTCAAACAAGCCCGCCGACCGCGAGCATCCTTTCGGACACGCGCGGATCGAATACGTTTCCTCGCTTGTCGTTTCTTTCCTGATTATTCATATCGGTCTCGATATGCTGACCGAGTCGATAGATAAGATACTTCATCCGCAGGAAACGATTATAAGTACCGCGTCCTTTGTGGTGCTTATAGTTTCCATTCTCTTCAAGCTGTGGATGTACGTATTCAACAGGCGCACCGGAAAGGAAATAAATTCCATAGCAATGCAGGCGACAGCCGCCGACAGCATTTCCGACGTTATCGGAACCTCAGCGGTGCTTCTTTCGGTCATCATTACTCTGATAACTCATTTCAACACCGACGGCTTCATGGGTCTCATCGTGGCCGTGATCATACTCATCAACGGCTTCAAGCTTGCCATGGAATCAAAGGACTGTCTGCTGGGACAGTCTCCGGATCCTGAGGTAGTTGACGAGATAATAAAATACGCCAAGAACACCGATGGCATTCTGGGACTTCACGATATTCTAATGCACAACTACGGTCCCGATCAGTATTTTGCTTCGATGCACGCCGAGGTTGACGGTTCGAGAGACGTTTTCGAGACTCACGACATTATCGACAATCTCGAACATGACATATCGAAAAAGTTCGGGATCCGCTGTACGATTCATCTTGACCCGATCGTAACCGGCGATCCGGCGGTTGACGCAATGAGAGAGGATACGGCGCAGACGCTGTCCGAAATAGACCCCATGCTCGGTATGCATGATTTCCGCATGGTTGCCGGTCCCACTCACACTAACCTTATATTTGACTGCACCGTTCCCTTTGAATGTAAGCTTACCTATGACGAGATAAAGAGCCGCATTGACAAAGAGATAAAAGCAAAGCATCCCGAATGTTTCGCCGTCGTTAATTTCGACAGAATATAATGATATTAAAGGTTGACGAATGAAAAAACTGTATTGTCTTCTGACCGCGATACTCTGCGTGTTTATGCTTGTCTGCTGTACGGGAAATACTGCGGAAGACAGCGGAAAAATCAAAGTTATCGCCGTTAATTTCCCCGCTTATGATTTTGCCCGGGCGGTATGCTCGGATAAAGCCGACGTGCGTATGCTGCTGAAGCCCGGAGCGGAGAGCCACAGCTACGAACCTTCGGCAAAGGACGTTATCGCCATTCAGAGCTGCGACCTTTTCATATACACCGGCGGAGAGTCGGATGAATGGATAGAGACCATACTCGAAGGCTGCGATAAGGATGTTTGCTGTATCCGCATGATCGAATGTGTCGAAGCGGTGGAAGAAGAGATAGTCGAAGGCATGGACGCCGCCGAAGAGAGCGAAAGCGGAGAAGATGAAGTCGAATATGACGAACATGTATGGACCTCTCCGGTAAACGCGGCGAAGATAACCGACGCGGTACGGAACGCCCTCTGTTCGCTTGACGCGGACAACTCGGAGCTGTACAATTCCAATGCCGACGGGTATATAGCCAAACTCAATGCTCTCGACGCGGATTTCCGCGCCCTGTTTGAGAGCCGCGCCGAAAAGACACTGATATTCGGAGACCGTTTCCCCATGAGATATTTTACCGAGGAATACGGACTTGAATATTACGCCGCTTTTCCCGGCTGTTCCTCCGAAAGCGAGCCCAGCGCCGCTACCGTTGCCTTTCTTATAGACAGAGCGAAGGAACTCAGGGTAAAGAATATATTCTATATCGAGCTATCAAATCACGTTATAGCCGACACTATAGCCGAGGCCGCCGGCTGCGGTATCATGCAGCTCAATACCTGCCACAATCTCACGCCGGAGCAGTTTGAGTCGGGCGAGACCTATATCACTCTCATGCGCGGCAACCTCGAAGCGCTGAAATCGTCTCTCGGCTGAGAATACGGCAGAAAAACAATAAACAACATAACCATACAACAAACAGGAGAAAAAAGCATGAGCAACACAGGACGCGGAATAGCGATCGCCGGAAACATTCTCGCGGACGCTATCAAGATGATCGAGCGTTTTCCGAAGCCTTCTATGCTTGTTACGATACTGTCAACGGGACGGGCTGTCGGAGGCGCTGTCGCAAATACCATTATCGACCTTGCCGTGATCGACCCCGAGCTTCCCCTTAAAGCTGTGGGAAAATGCGGTGATGACGAATACGGACACTTTGTTATCGACACCATCGGTTCCTACGGCGTTGATACTTCGAGGATCGAGCCGATCCCCGGCGGAAGCACGGGATTTACCGACGTTTATTCGGATATCAATACAGGAGAGCGCACCTTCTTTACCTTCAAGGGCGAGAACTCCAATTTCGTTCCCGAAGATGTTGACATAGATGCGCTTGACTGCGATATGTTCCATATCGGATATGTGACGCTGCTTGACGGAATGGACGCGAAGGACGAGGAGTACGGCACCGCGATGGCGCGTCTGCTCCACGACATACAGCTCAGAGGAATAAAGACCTCCTTTGATGTGGTCAGCAATGTGGGCGAGCTCTTCCGCGAAAGGGTCAGCGCCGCGCTGAAATATACCGATTACGCCATAATGAACGAAGTCGAATGCTGCGGCGTGACCGGTCTCAATTCCCGCCGCGAGGACGGCTCACTCGACGGGGACAACATCCGCCGTTCCATGGAGCTTATGCTTGAGCTCGGCGTGAGCGACAGAGTGATCATCCACTCCTCCGAATGCGGATTCATGCTCACAAAGGACGGACGCTGGTTCGTTTCTCCTTCCATGAAGATTCCCGCAGATATGATTGTCGGTACCTGCGGTGCGGGCGACGCTTACTGCGGAGCCTGCCTCTACGCGCTGTACAATGATTATGCCGATGAGGAGATACTTCCCTTTGCGGCTTCGGCAGCCCTCTGCAATCTTCTTGCGGCGGATTCCGTTTCCGGCATGAAGGGAAAGGATGAGATAATGAAGATACGCGCCGACGGCGGTTTCATCAGATAATCAGACAACTCAAAAAGAAGAAAGGTTAAAGGATCATTTATCATGCTTGCCAATCTCAACGATGTGCTTCTTCCCGCAAGAGCCGGACATTACGGCGTTGGACTGTTCAACGCTACCGACTCGGATATGCTTCAGGCCGCAATCGACGCGGCTGAGGAGCTTCGCGCCCCCATTATCATAGGTACCGCGGAGGTTCTTCTTCCCTATGGAGAGCTGAAGCTCATAGCTCCCGATATGCTCGCAGCGGCAAAGAGAGCGACTGTTCCGGTAGTTCTTCACTACGATCACGGACTGACCTTCGACCGCTGTATGGAAGCTCTGCAGCTGGGCTTTTCAAGCGTCATGTTCGACGGAAGCGCGCTTCCTCATGATGAAAATCTTGCAGCTACGGCTGAAATGGTGAAGATATGTCATTCTCTCGGCGTGACCGTTGAAGGAGAAATAGGACATGTCGGACTTGCCGCGACCAACGACAACGCCAATGAGGACAGATACACGACGATCGCCGAAGCGAAGGAATTTTTCGACGCGACGGGAGTTGACGCTCTCGCCATAGCTATCGGTACAGCCCACGGCGCGTACAAATCCAAGCCCAAGCTTGACCTTGTAAGACTTGCCGAGATAAGAGACGCGGTTGACGTTCCCCTCGTTCTCCACGGAGGCAGCGGTCTTTCGGACGACGATTTCCGCAATACCATCGCCGAGGGTATCTCCAAGGTCAATATCCATACCGACCTCTGCATTGCCGGCGTAAACGCTATCAAGGCAGGTCTTGAAGCCGGAGACGATTATCTCGCGCTCCGCAACCGCAAGGTGGAGGGCATCAAGGCGGCGGTAATGGAAAAGATGAAGCTTTTCGGCTGCGTGGGCAAAGCGTAAACGTAAAACGACATAATAAGAAAAGGCAGGAGCCTGAACTTCTGCCTTTTTTCTATGCTGTCTTGCTATCTGCCGATAATGGAGTGAAGCAGAGACCTGTTTTCCACAAGACGGTAACAGTCGGTACGGGTATACTCGCTTTTCAATATGGCGCAGGTACCGACGTCCACATACTTTTCCTTTACATACAGCAGAGAACGGCGCACGCCCTCAAAGCTCATGCCGCACTTTTCCATGACATGACGGCTGGCGTCGTTGCCGACCATATACCTTGCCTCAATGCGGTTGAGCTCAAAATAGTCGAAGCCGAAAGCTATGATCGCTCTTACCGCTTCGGTGGCGATTCCCATATTCTGATAATGGGGATTGACGACATAGCCTATTTCGGAGCTGTTATTTTCAAAATCAAACTTTACATATCCGCAGGTGCCGACAAGTCTGCCGTCAGCCTTGTATTCGATTCCCCAGTCGAAGAATCTTCCGCCGCGGTATGCGCTCTGGAGAGAACTTATATACCTTTTGGTATATTCTCTCGACGGGTGAGGACACCACAGCAGATACCGTGTCACGTCCTCACGGCAGGAATAATCGTACATATCGTCTGTGTCGGATGTGATTATCCTGCGCAGCAGCAGACGTTCCGTCTCGAGCGCGGAATACGCAAAGGTTTTTCTGAAATCTATCTCGCTGTAATCATCATTCATGATATCAGATCCTGTTTATCTCCGTACTGCCGGACTTTGTTTCAATCAGCTGTTGAATACCTTTCTGAAACGGTCGCAGTAGTACTGAACGTTTTCCCATTTTGCGTCGGGGGGCAGACGGTGGTCGGGACAGGGAATGAAGCCTCCAAGCTCAACCAGAGGACGGAGACGCTCTATCTCCGCGTCAACTGCGGCGTAATCGCGGCCGAGGACGTTTTTGTTCATGCCGCCGACTCCGTGTACCTGACGACCGTATTTCTCTCTCCAGGGTGCGATCTCGGCCTTCCATGTGCCGTACTCGATGGGGAACATGGTGTTTACGCCGTTTTCGAGCCACACGGGAACCAGCTTGTCGATACAGCCGTCGCAGTCAAGGGAAATAATGTCACAGCCGTATTCTCTGAGAAGATCGTTGATGCGTTTGTACTGAGGACCGACGTATTCGGCGAATACCGCGGGAGACACCAGAGGACCGTTCTTGAAGCAGATGTCTTCCCAGTAATGTCCGAAGTCGGGACGAAGGCCCGCTTCCATCATCATTTTCGCGTTGGAATAGCATATCTCACCGACAGTTTCGATGATCTCGGCGTAGAGCTCTTCATCGTCGGCATAGAGATAGGCGAGGTTTTCAACGCCCAGCATATCGCGGATGGAGCCGTACAGACTTCCGAGATGAACTCCGAAAGGACGGTCCTGTATCGAATCCTGCTGTGCCGCGAAGTTCTTCATCCACTCGAAATTATATCTGCGCGCGTCGGGGAGAAGACGGGGTTTGTAAAGCTCTTCCCACGCCTCTCTGCCTGTGAGCAATGTTCCCTGTGTTGACGGAATGGAGTCGATACCCGGCTTGACCATCTGAATCAGACCAACTCCGTTCTGGATTATAACGCTGCCGTCGGCGCGGGTTTCGAGAGTTTTGCTCTCAAATCCGGGAAGAAGTCCGTTGTGGCATCCGACCTGAGCGGTCCAGCAGAAGTCAAACCCCAACTTGTCGGCAATGGAACGGTCTGCGGCGTTGCCGTCTCCGTAGTGAAGCTCCTCGTCGGTGATGTGGCCTTCAGCGTGCCACTTCTGAAGAAGCTCGGTCCAATATCCGAAATGAACAACAGGCATATAGTCGTAATTCTCATAATGAAGAATCCGCTTGACGTTTTCACGTATTGTCATGATATTTACCTCACGTTTTATTCATTATTATCCAATAACACTATCAGATTTACCTATATGATAACACAAATCCTTCCTTTCGTCAATGTTTTTTAATAAAAATAAAAGGACGGGTAAATAATCAACGATTGAAACGATTGAAACGAAATACCCCCGATACGTCGCGTGACCTTGTCGGGGGTATGAACAGGTATTAAGATCTGTTTGTCTTTACATTATCACTTTGCGGACTTTGCGGTGATCGTCTTGATTGCAAAGAGAGTAGCTATCGTAAGAACGATACCGATGAGGATGCAGACAACCGCATTCTGGATGAAACCGGCGATGATGTAGTTTACGAAGCTGATAACAGCAACCGTTATAGCGTAGGGAAGCTGTGTCGAAACATGGTTGACATGCTCGCACTTCGCGCCTGCCGACGCCATGATCGTGGTATCGGAAATAGGAGAGCAGTGGTCGCCGCAGACAGCGCCTGCGCAGCATGCGGAGATACCGATCATGAGGAGGGGACTGTCAACAGGGAAAATAGCGGTTACGATCGGGATAAGGATACCGAATGTGCCCCAGGATGTA
>JAZQNC010000132.1:0-2356 GCA_045627165.1 Eubacteriales bacterium | reverse complement strand
GAAACCGCACATGTTTCCGCCGGTAAAGTCGAAAACAACGCTGTCCTCGTCGGATACCACGATTTTTTCAAGCTCGGCCCTGCCGGAAAGCGGGCGGCGCGTGACAACGGCTGAGGCGTCAAAGCCTTCCACCAGCCGGTTCCAACTTTCCGCGCCAAGTAGTGAAGCGTACTTTGCGAGACTGCTCTCTCCCTCGGAGGTGTCTATATATTTGAATACGTTATACAGCGATTTTTTCACCGTGGGAAAAAGCGCGTTTTCTTCATCAGCCTTCCACAGACCGAAATTGCCTCTTTCCGAGCTGCTGTCAACATGGCGGTGATAGATACATGCCTCGATATCCGGATTAAAGAAGGCTCTGTAATACGCAAGCGCATACATGGCAGCCTGCATATCCTCGCTTCCGCTGTCGTCGCCCTCGTCGTTTATACAGAATGAGGATACCGTCACACGGCGTTTCACTCCGTTGTAAAGCAGTTCGGATTTTCCCATGTAACGGGTAAGCACTCCGAGATTGTTCATGGAAATATATGCCGCGTCCTCTGAATCCGGGGCAAGCATATCAGCGGTGAAATCGGTTGAAAGCACGTCGGAGGTGCGGGCGTTTATCGCCACATTCCAGGGTATATTTCCGGCAAGGCTTATCTTGTCGTTGAAGGTATCAATAACAGCCCTGGCGGAGTAATCGAGATTCTCATCGAAAATGGTGGCTGTGGAATCCATAGCTATGGTGTTCCAGTTTCCCGCGAGAGAAATATACACGCGGGCGTTGGAGTATACCGAACGAACGGCGGCGTCGGCTATGCGGAACGCCACGGTGTAATAATTCATGTAGGTATCGAGCGAACGCTCACCCATGAAGTTATAGCTGCGGTTGCTGTTTATCTGATAGCCCACTATATAACTTCCGACAAAACCGTAAGCGCCGTCCGAAACGGAATAACGCTTTGCGAGAAAATTGGTGAACGCGGCGAAATACTGAACGCTGTTCTTTTCGGTGGTATTGAGCGCGTAAAGAGCCGAGCCCTTTGAACGGTCATCGGTAAAGTACATGCATCTCAGACCGTCGGACAGGTCTGAGGCAGGCGGCGTCAGAATAAGATTTATATAGCAGTGACAGCCGGAACAGGTCAGCTCACGAATACGGCTGTCGAGATAATTGAGCTTGTCACGGTTGACATAGTATGTCCCGCCGCAATAGGTGTATTGAAGCGAATTGGAGAGCTTAGCCGTCTGGATATATTCGTTGACCGGTACGTTGATCACGGTATGGGCGACTCCCAGCTCCTGCGCGTCGGTGTAGAGCTGTACTTCAAGCCCTTTTTTGGAAGCGAAGGTCGGATAAGCGAAGCTCTGTCCGGCGACCGTCTCGATATTGTCCACATAATGCGCTGTGGTTATAATGGTGTATTTGCCGTCGGGGAGCTTGCGGGCAAGCAGAAATTTCGAGTATATGCGGAATGAATCGGCACTGAATGGCAGAGTAAAGTTCATTGACGCGGCGGCTTTTGCAGAATCTATGGGAGCCTGTTCCGCCAGCTTTGATGCGCTCTGCCACGGCGCAAGCTCAAACAGATATAGCTCCTCGCCTGATACGACAGCCATATCAGAGGTCACTATCCTTGCGCTTATATCGAGACGGTAGCTGTCCTTTTCCCGGATTATCGTGACCGAATCGATAGCCGAGCGATCGGCGGCGTTTATTCCGAAACAGAGAAGCGCAGATATAAACGCGATCAGGATTATAAATACAGGTGCTGTTTTTATTTTATGACGAAAGGTCATTATGACACCTCAAAGATGATATGATCGAAAAACGTATACCGTATAAAAAACAAACCGCTGCTGCCGCCGCAAGTGGGCAACCTCAGCGGTAGTTTTTCGTTAAAATCGGGGTATATTACTGAGCTGCTTCAACGATCTTTGTGAAGTCAGCGGGCTTGAGCGATGCGCCTCCGATAAGGCCGCCGTCAACGTCCTTCTTGGAAAGAAGCTCGGCAGCGTTTGCCGCGTTCATGGAACCGCCGTACTGGATCGTAACGGCTTCTGCGGCAGCCTCGCCGTACTTTGCGGCAAGAAGCTCACGGATATATGCACATACCTCTTCGGCCTGGTCGGGTGTTGCGGTAAGACCTGTTCCTATCGCCCATACAGGCTCGTAAGCAATGATGACATTCTTCATATCTTCGGCGGAGAAGCCCTCGAGGTCGGCGGCGATCTGCGCGGAAATTATATCCTTGGTCGTGCCTGCCTGTCTCTGCTCAAGAACCTCGCCGACGCAGAGGATCACCTTGAGACCTGCATCAACGGCAGCTCTGGAACGGAGATTGACAGTTTCGTCTGTCTCTGCGAAGTA
>JAZQNC010000131.1:0-12894 GCA_045627165.1 Eubacteriales bacterium | reverse complement strand
CGACTTTCATCAGGACAGCACCAGTCAGCGGGACAGCTGAGCCACGATATACCGATGCACGTCCCCCAGCAGTCCGCAGGACAGCAGAGGTCAAACACCTCTTCACAGCAGAAGGTCAGAACGAACACCCTGTCTCAGCCGGGTCAGGCAAAATCCAACACATCCCGGCAGCAGAGACAGGTGAAAGCGAATACCTCGTCAAACCGCGTTTCCCGTCCTTCCGACACGTCCCCGCAGCGCAAAGCTCCTCCCGCGGCTCCGGCGCGTACAGGCGAAAAGACCTACCGTTCCAATTACAAAACCGAGTATAAGCAGAAGCAGGCGGAAAAGATAAAGCCGAAGAAGCAGAACCGCATGATGTTCCCCGTAGTGGCGGGCGTTACCTGCGCGTTTCTGATCGTGCTGCTCGTATCGGGCATCATCGTGGTAAACAGGTTCATGCGCAGCAACGTGGAGAAATCTCCCAGAACCATAACGGTTGACAACTACATCAGCAAGATATACAACGACGAGCTTGCCGCGAAGATAAAATCTCTGAACTACTACGATATCGAGGTGGTCGAGGTTTACGACGATTCGGGCAAGAAAGACAGCATAATCGCCCAGGAGCCCGAATACGGAGAGAAGCGAAAGATTATACCCGGTATACAGAAATGCTCGCTGAGACTCACCGTATGCCGCGGAGTGCAGACCGTCGTCCTTGACGACTACACGATAACCGAGTACCGCTACGCCGAGGCAGACCTGCGAAACAGATATTCGCTCATACCGGTCAAAAAAGAGGAATACAGCGACACGGTCAAAATGGGCTACGTCATCTCCACCGAGCCTGCCGAGGGCGCGGAGCTGAAAACCGGAGACAGCGTGGTGCTGACCGTCAGCCTCGGTCCCAAGATAGATTACATAAGCGTTCCGAAGTTCACGGGAATGTCCGAGGACAAGGCGTATTCGACGCTGATAGCAAGCTCCCTTGCCTTCGGTGGCGCGGAATACGTCTACACAGGCACACAGGATTATCCCGAGCCGGTCGAAGCCGGCACCGTCATCTGGCAGAGCAAGACTCCCGGAGCCAGCGTCCCCGCCAATTCCACGAGGATAAGCTTCCGCGTAAGCCTCGGAGTCTTCAACGACAGTGAAGACGGTGAAGACGGAAAAACCGAAAATCCCGAAGCGTCAGAACAGCCCTGACACCTCCGAATAAAAAACAAACCGTTCCGATGATCAAACCGGAGCGGTTTTTTATTTCATTCCCTCACATTTCGTGTTTTCAATCCTTCATATTTCACGTTTTCATTCCGGCACATTTCACGTTTTCAATCCCACAGATTTCGTCTTTTCATTCGTAATGTGTCCACATTGCAAGAATACGGACTGTTTTTTCTTCTTCAAATACCTGATATACCAATCTGTGCTGAGCATTTATCCTTCTTGAATACTTATCCGCAAGGTCACCGCGTAATTTTTCATACGGCGGAGGATTCTGATACGGATTCACTCTAAGTACTTCGATAAGCCGGCTCACCTTTTCTTTCAAAACGGGATATTGTTTGATTTTTTCTTTATCCTTTTCAGCAGACTTTGATATCAGAATCTCATACTCACCATTCAAATTTACTGCTCTCCTCCAAAGGTTCGTTTCCTGCCTCAATTATACGTTCCTTCAGACCGGGAATGCTCAGTAAATAAATTGTCTCCATCATATCTCTGTAATCGGATTCGCTGATTATAACAGCATTTCCCTTTTCGGTTGAGACGCTGATAACATCGTTTTCGGTAACGGCTCTGTCAAAATATACGCTTGTGTTTTTTTGAATATCATTAACGCTGATATTTATATTCATAATGTCACCTCCGAATGTGTGTACATCTTCCTACACATTATTATACCACAGTATTGTGAACAATATCTGAATTTACATAAATACATATTTATTGTACTGACATTCCCTCGCATTTCACATTTTCATTCCCGCACATTTTGCCTTTTCAGCCATTCACTTTTCACTGTTAATGCTTGCATGGCAAGTATTAACAATTTCACAAATCCCCGTCTCGGGGATTTATTTCGTCACAAAAAAGGGAGCCCCCTTTCGGGAGCCCCCAGCTGAAGTTTCAGTTAATTGTATTCAGATAGGTTATATCTTACTTAACAACTACGTCGATAGCGATGGATGTAACAGCAGCGTCATCAACAACTTCGAGAACCTTACCAGCGAGCTTGTCGCCAGCAACTGCTGTAAGACCAGCAGCTGTAGCGTCAGCAACGGTGATTTCAGCTGTAAGTGTTACCTTATAGAGCTGAACATCAGCGCCGTCCTCTGCGTAGTAACCAGCCTTGCCGGAGATTGTTGTATCTTCAGCCTTAGCTGCAACGAGCTTAGCAACTACTGTGTAGCCGTTAGCGTCAACAACTACGAATACAACCATGTCGTTGTACTTGGTTACGAGTTCGTCAGCCTCATCCTCTGTAAGACCTGTGAGAGCCTCAACAGCGAGATTGGTTGTAGGAGCTGTAGCAAGTGTTACCTGGCTCATGGACTTAGCTTCTGCTTCTGCATAGTAGTATACAGGAACGAGCTGCTCGAAACCAGCTGCATAGTTGGTAGCTTCGCCGATAGCGTCGCCGGTTGTGTTAAGAACTACGGAACCACCGGAGATCTTGTTGAACTTAGCAGCAGTACCCTTAACGATAACTTCGCAGTCATCGGTATTGGTCTCATGCTTGTTGCCAACTTCGTCGTCAACAACTGCGTCAACGAGGATTGTGGTGTTGCCCTTAGCATACTTGAGGAGAGCAACCTTGATGAGGTCGCCGCCTACCTTAACTTCGTCCTCGATGTAGCCGTTCTGAACAGTGTAGAACTTGCCAGCTTCGAGTCTGCAGTTATAGATAGCTGTGTTAAGGATTACGTCAACCATCTTACCGGTTACCATATCAAGAGCCTTTTCAGCGTATGTATATGTGTGACCGAAGAGGATGCCGGTGCCGATATCGGTACCGATTGTGAGAGAGTTAACAAGACGAGCGTCAGCATAGATGATAGCGTCGAATCTGTCATCAGCTGTGCAGGATGCCTTGAGAGGATCGTTGTTGGGGCCGGCTGTAGGAGCAGCGATTGTGCCTTCAACTACGAATGTGAAGTTACCCTTTGTATAGAGTTCCTTCTCTGTTGTAACGTCCTTTGCACCAACGTACTCAACAAAGTCATTAGCTTCTGTGAGGTTGATGATGAGGGCCTTAGCGCCGGTTGTAACGGAAACCACACCGTCGTTTACATCAGGATCAGCCTTAACTGTTTCTGCTGTGTAGAGGTGCCAGTAGCCGAGGCTATCCTTTTCACCTGTAAATACGCGACCTGCAGGGATGAAGGAGTAGATATCCTTAAGGGACCAAGAGGAAGCCTTGAGGATGTACTGCTGGAAGGAGTAACCGTCGATTGTAGCGATTGTGATGTTGCTTACGGGGATCTTAGCTGTGTATTCAGCACCGGGGTTAGCAACGTATGCGAGAGCGGTTGCATAGCCGGCTGTTGTGATACCTGTGAAGTTATCGAATACTACTACGGACTGAGCGAGAGCGTCAACAACGTAGATCTTGCCTTCGATAACGAGGAAGCGAATGTTCTTTGCGATGAGATCTGCTACGTTGCCGGTGTAGATGTATGCGTTAGCATTATCGAGACCAGCTACGCCGCCGATTGCCATTGTGTTGTCAGCAACGGTGATCTTGCCGCCGGTGATACCGGTTACATAGCCGTTCTGCCAATCTGTGTAAACTTCGTAAACGTGTGTTTCGCCTGTGAAGAGGTCGGTGTCGAAGCGGCAGAAGTCGCCTGCAGCGTACTCAACATCAGAAGATGTGATCTTGTAGTTCTCTGCGAAGTATGTATCAGCAACGTTGTCGCCGTTGGTGTCCTTGAAGAAGATCTTGCCGAAGGACTGATACTTGTAGATAACGCGCTCATAGATGCCGTCGAAGTCGTCATCATAAGCGAAGCCTGTAGCGTAAGCGTTCTTGGAAGCAGCGTTAGCCCAAAGAGCTGTCTCTGTCTCGTAGTACTTAGCGACTGTTACTGCATAGTTAACTGCTGTGTCAGCTGCGATTACAGCGTTAGCAACGGGTGTGTATACGCCTGTAGCTGCGTCGTATGTAGCGTAAGGAGCGGAGTAGGACTTTGTGATTGTAGGAACATAGTAGTACTTGATCCAGCCGTTGGTGTCAAGGATGTTGCCCTGAGCGTCTGTGTCGTACTGCTTTTCGGAACCGTCACGGTATGTGTCGGGAGCGAGACGAGCGTTGTAGAAGAAAGCTTCTGCACGGTCGATCTTCTGACCCTGTGTGTTGTAGAGAGCTGTGAAAGCATTAACTGCCTTGTAGTCTACGCCAAACAGAGTGAAGTTTGCGGAATCAGCTGCTGCTGTAGCAGCGAATGTGATGTCTTCGTTTGTGAAGGCCTTCTTTTCGCATGCAACTACGAGACCAACGGTCTTGAAGTCGTCAGCTGTTGTAACCTTGAAGGAATCGCCGATAACAGCGCCGTCAAAGTTAGCTGCGGGGAGGTAGTAAACCATGTCGCTGATAGTGCCGTCAGCGAGGATGGGAGCGATGCCGATGTAGCCGGTCTTTGTTGTCTTGGCTGCATGGATCATTGTCTTTGCGGAGTTAGCAACAACTACTACGGTCTGGAGACCGAAGAGGTCTGTTGCAAGAACTGTACCGTCAGCTGCTACTGCATAGAATGCGTCGTAGAGGATCTGAGCGGTTTCTGCACGGGTGATTTCCTCTGTGTAAGCTACGCCGGAAAGCTTGATGCCGAGGGTCTTCTCAGCCTTCTCGATGTATGTCCAGGGGTAACCAGCGTCCATCTTTGTGGAACCGTAGCCGAGAGCACGAACTGCCATGGTGAGGGCATCCTGGTAGGTGATGTTGGCTGTGGGTTCGAATGTTGTAGCTGTTGTACCAACTATGATGCCCTTGTTGGCAGCGTAGTTGATAGCGCCGTAATAGTTAACGAGGTCAACGAACTTTGTGTAGTTCTCTTCGGTGTTCCAAACGAGAGCGTAGTCGTTGTCTGTAACCTTAGCGGTGCAGAGCTTAGCGATGAGAAGAGCCATCTCTTCACGGGTTACGAGTGCGTCGGGGTCATAAAGATTGTCTCCGCGGCCCTTGATTACATCAAGGTCGGACAGAGCGTCGATTGCTGTGTCATAATCTGTGCCGAGGTCATCAAACTTAACAGCAGATGCCGATACAGAGAAGCAAGCAACGACCATTAACATTGTGAGTGTTAATGCAAGAAATCTTTTCAAATTTCTCATTGCGGGATTTCTCCTTAAAATAATATTATTTTACAGACGGTCGAGCCTCCGCTCCTTCCTGAGGCCCCTCAACCTTCGGAACAAACGGGACAGCTTTCCCTTTGTCTGTGATAATATTCTACCACAAATTCCGAAAATTGCAATAGCATGGTCTCTTTTGTAATCTGTTTGTAATTTTCTGCGCGGTTTTGTTATCTTTCGTCATGCGGATTAACGGTCATATGATCCGTTCATGTTTAGCGGATATGCCCGATAAGCATTATATATCGCCGCTATTCGCGCTTCGGCGCGGTACGCGGAGGGGGATGAAATTTCTCATCCGCCGATATATAATCATTACATAACAGCGGCGCGGCTCACGCACCGAACAATACAGGGAGGAAAAGAAAATGCAGACAGAGATCGCGGTTGCCCTTCTCTCGCTTATCGGCACCCTTGCCGGAAGCGCGGGAGGCATACTGATTTCAAACAGACTTACGAATTACCGCATAGAACAGCTGGAAAAAAGGGTCGAACAGCTTGCGGCGATCGATTCGAGAGTATCGACCCTTGAAGCGAGAATGGAGATGATGACGAAATGAAGCTTGTCTACCCCTACAGCGGAGCGTTCCGCGTGACCTCGCCCTTCGGTCCCCGTCTCTTCGGCGGAGAAACCGAATACCACCGTGGTATGGACTTCGTCGGAAAGGACACAAAGACCGTTTGCTCGGTCTGTTCGGGCAGGGTGGAAAACGTGACGCATATCACCGACAGAGCCGACAGGACATGGGAATGGGGACTGTACGTAAAGATACGCGACTGCGAAAACCGGGCGTGGTACTACTGCCACCTTTCCTCGGCTCTCGTCTCCGCCGGTCAGAGCGTTGACGCGGGAGACCATATCGGGATCGAGGGCAGCACCGGTTATTCCACCGGCAGCCACCTTCACCTTGAGCTGCGCGAAAACGGCGTGCCGTCAGACCCGTCCGGTCTGCTCCGCATCGAAAACAAAGCATACGCCGTTTCGCCGGACTATGCCGGGAGAGTAAGGATGCGCTTCGGGCTGAGCGGCGAAACGCTGGAATATCTTTCCTCCTACCGCTGGGGACAGGACCTGCTCCGCAAGCTGGCGGAAAGCGAATGACACGCCATTACATGAAAAACAGAAAGGAGAACACACATGACAGACCTTACACGGATAGTGCTTTCGGCGCTCGGACTTATCGCCGGAACGGTAACGGCATTCCTTATACCCCTTATCCGTTCAAAGCTCTCCGAAACACAGCGCGAAAAGCTGCGTTTCTGGATAAACGTGGCGGTAAACGCCTTCGAGCAGACGATACGGGGCGAGGGCATGGGAGAGAAAAGAAAAGCCGCAGTGCTTGAATTCCTGCACTCAAGGGGGATCACGGTGAATACCGATGAGATCGACGCCATGATCGAAGCCGAGGTCAACAAACTGCGCGGATAAGATACGGTTTCCGAAAAACAGAAAGACACACCCGATGAAAGGATGTGTCTTTTTTGCGCTCTGCCGTTATATCCGCAGCTTCTTATACATTTCCTCGGCAGCCGTCCTCGTTTTCGCCACGATACCCCCGCCGTCGGGGAAGCAGTAATACAGACGTTTTCTGTCGCCTATGCAGATAACGTCTCCTATCTCATACCAGTAGTAATCGGAATACAGCCCGTACGAGGCTCCCGGCTTGCGGTGATATTCGAGCCTTCCTTCGGCTCCCGTGAGAGTGAAGCCGGAGCAGTCGTGGACGAGCTTTCCCTTTCCGATCATGTATATCGCGCTGTAATCCGCCATCACTCCGATATCGCAGTCACATTCCATGCGGTAGCTGACCTCCTCGATTTCCTTCCTGACACATTCCCTTTCCCAGCGATACCAGTCGGGGATATGCCCGAATCTTCCGTCGCCGCCGCACGCGACAAGCCTTCCGTACCTGTCAAGCTCCCATTCCTTCCCGCAGTGTCCGCAGCTGAGCTTCGTGCCCTTTCCGAGCATTTCTCCCTCGGTCTCACAGCACGGACATTTATACAGTATGCGGTTCAGCCCGTCGGCGCGGAAATCCTCGTCGATGCTGATATTGTTCTCCCGCTGCCATGCGAAATTATCAAAGGTAAACGCGTCGTCGAGGATGCCGTCAAGGGTGTCAACGTCGTATTCCATAATCTGCTCCTTCGTGAGCAGCGTATATGCTTCGGCGCTGACCTTCACCTTCCGTTTCTGAAGCATATTGTAAAGTGGATCGCGGGCAAATGCTCCCTCGGTCTTTATCATTATTACGTTTACGTTCAGCCGTTTGAGCAGCATCCCCAGCTTTCTCGGCAGCGGCGTGGCGCACCCGTCGAAGCTGTAGCTTGCCTCGGGGTACATCAGCACGCTGATTTTCAGCTTCTCAAGCGAATATATCATATCCTTTATGAGGGTGATATCGGTAACGAATTTCTGCGTCGGAACGCAGCCGATAGACCTCATGAGCCATTCCTTGCCGACAAATCCGTCGGAGGTGCATATAATATTGTAGGGACGGGGATACATTATCTCCGACACTATCTCAAGGTCGATAAAGGAGGAATGATTCATGAGAATCAGCGAGGGAGAGGACAGGTCCGTTCCCTCTCTCACGCTGTATGAAAAATCCGCGTCTTTAAGGTCTCCCTTTCCCGCGGCGTTGACCAGAGTGCGGAAAAATATATTGGGCTTTTTCGGGTTTCTGTGACAGGGCGGTGATATCTTCAGCACTTCATCATAATCGAGCTGTTTTGTCTTTATCTTCATGTCGGTTTTCCTTGTCTTCCATGTCTTCTGTTGATACTATTGAAACTATGATCGCTGTGTTTTCGCATACTCTGAACTTCACTTCAAAGCCGGCAAAGGGAAAGCCGTATATCCTGTCGGGGTCGTCGTGATAGGCGGGACGGGGGTCCTGTTCAAGCGCCGAGACAAGTCCCTCTCTTTTACCGGCAGGTATTTTTTCCAGAAATCCGCACTCGTCGGCGACCTCAAGCGAATAATCCTTCACCTCGTCCGAAAAGCCGCCCTTCGCGTCGGCGCGGCAGTCAACGTAGGGAAGATAGGGCTTTATGTCGAATATGGGAGTGCCGCTCACCATGTCCGCGCCCCGTACTATGAGAACGGGACCTTCCCTGTCGTCATAATCTATCCTTTCCAGTCTGACGCAGGACAGCCCTATGGGATTGGGACGGTTGGGCGAGCGTGTGGCAAACACCCCGACGCGGCGGTTTCCGCCGAGCCTCGGAGGTCTTACGGTTGCCGACCATGTTCCGCCCTTGTCAAAGCGCGAGAAGTGCCAGATTATCCACAGATGCGTATATGCCTCAAGCTCCCGGAAGGCCTCATTTACTCTGTACTCCTTTTCGAATACTATCCTGCCCGCAAGCCCGTCGGCAAGTCCGCTCTGTCTCGGCACTCCGAATTTGTCGGGAAAATCGGTGTATATACGGGCGATGACCTTCATCCCCACACTTTCGTCCGACATCATCACAGCTCGATACCGAAATCCTTCCGCATTATCTCACCGAGGCGGCATACCGGCAGACCCACTATATTGAAATAGTCGCCGTCGATCCTTTCCACAAAGAGAGAGGCTCTCTCCTGTATGCCGTAAGCTCCCGCCTTGTCGGTAACGGCGCAGTTGTTTACATAATATTCTATCTCGCCGTCAGATATATCGCGGAAATAAACGTCGGAGCATACCGCGTCGGTCACGATCTTTGCTCCGTCCGAGACGGATATTCCGGTATACACCTGATGTGCGCGTCCCGACATGGATCTGAGCATTCTTACCGCGTCCGGAATATCCTTCGGCTTGCCGTATACCTCGCCGCCGCACCACACTATCGTATCGGCCGAGATGACCACCGAATTTTCGGGAACGTCGTCAAGCACCGCGTCCAGCTTTCTGCGGGAAAGCTTCATCACCAGCTCATCCGGCGTACCGTATTCCACGCCGCTCTCGTCGGTGTCCTTCGTTATGATATCAAAGCTGACGCCCAGCATTTCCAGCAGCTCTTTCCGTCTCGCGGATTTGGAGGCGAGTATTATTTTCTTCTGCATACCTTTTTCCTCATTGTTTTGTTTTCATAACGAAATTATACATCAATTATATAAACTTATCAAGTATCTTTATCAAATATCTCCACATACCGAATTGCAGACGGCAGGGCAATCAAAAACCCCTTCCCGCATGGAGCAGGGAAGGGGGCGTGGGATGTGCAGGAGAAAGAAACCGGGTAATCGGATTATATCCTATATCGGATTATACCCGATGCCGGATTTCATCCAATGTCGGATTTTATCCAATGTCGGATTTTATCCGATGTCGGATTTTATCCGACGTTGTTCTTCTCGTACTTCTCTATCATCTTGGTAAGAGTTCTGTTGGCGGACTTTTCGCTCCTTGCGTAGGAAGAAGCGAACTTGTTCGTGCCGGTTTCAAGATTGCCGAAGTAGAATACGTTCTTCATGAAAATCTGGTTGATGTAGTTGTCATACGCAAGCACGAACATATTGCCTACGTTGTCGTGGATGATGTCGATCATCTGAGCGGCTTCGTCGTCTCTTGTGTACTTGACCTTGAGGGCAGTCTCGTAGTAGGCGGGAATGACGCTTCTGTTCGTCTCGCGGCAGAGAGCCTCGAGGACTGCGGAAGACATTTCAAGATTGTTGGAGGTTACCGGAATCACGCCCACCTCGGTGGTATCGTGAATACTTGTCGTGTAATTTCCGGACATTTCATCAAGCATGGGGTAGGGAACGAGGCTCACGTCAAAGTCCATATCGCGGAACTTTTCAAGAGAACCCAGTCTCTGATAGCCGAGGAACAGAGCCTGTCCGTTGGTGAACATGGGCTCGTCATTGCTGTCTGCGTTGGTATATGCCGCGTCGTTCCAGAATATCTCGATAAGCTTGTCGAGGAAGGTTACGGAACGCTCGTTGTTGTTTGCGAGCTCGATTCCGTCCTCTGTCTTATTAACAAAGTCAAGACCCGCGCTTACGATCCAGGGAATGGAAGGTCCCCACTTCTGCATTGCGACAAAGCCGAAACGGTCTTCCTTGTCGGTCTTTCCGTTTCCGTTGAGGTCGGAATATGCAGTGCTTATCATTTCGATGAATCTGTCATAGGTCCATTCCTTTACGGTTACGGTGTTGTAAAGGTCAGAGGGATCCATGCCGAGGTCGGTCATGAGGTTCTTGTTGAAGAACAGAGCGTGAGAGCCTCTGAGAACGTCGATAAAGAAGTCGCCCACCATGAGCTGATAAGCGTCGCTGCTCAGCGAAATATCATCCATAGCGCCGGCGTTCCAGTAATTCTTCGTAAAGTCGAAATGCTCGCCGTCCTTGACGTTGGTGAACATACCTTCGATTACAAGCTCCGCGCAGGGGAAAAGGTCCTGAATGATCACTTCATACTCGTCCGCGGCGGTAGCCACAAACTTGCTGATATATGAACCTACCTCCGTATAGGAAAGGTTCACCTGTGTGAAGACAAGCTTAACGCCGAGAAGCTCCTCTACGGCACGGTTTCGCGCGTAAACGGTGTCCTCAACGATATCTCCGTTCTCCTCTTCGGGACCCTCGACGAGGTAGTTGGAGTTGCCCACTCCTCCGGGGTCGTTGGTACTGGTAAGAACGCGGAAGCTTGCGTCCTCATAGTTCAGACCCTCCAGCGGGTCGGGTTCGGTTTCCTCGACGGTCTCCTCGGCGACGGTTATATCCGCGCTTTCCTCGGGCTCGTCAACCTTTTCGGCGCAGGAAGCGGCGGCAGTTACAGCCATTGCGCAGACCAGCGCGAGAGCGATAAATCTTTTCATGTTTGATTCCTCCGTAAATATCCGATATCCTGCAAAAAGGCTGTATCCGAAACCGGGCATAGTCCGTCAGAAACAGCCTTTTGTATATTCAGATTACTTGTTCAGAAGCCGGAAATATTATTCGGCATCTGCAGCGTCTTCCTCGGCGCCCTCAAGAAGAGCACGGATGGAAAGGCTGATTCTGTGGTTCTCGCCGTCGATGTCGATGATCTTCGCGTCAACTACCTGACCGATCTCAAGTTCGTCAGCGGGCTTTGTTACCTTGTGATCTGCTATCTGGGAAATGTGGATAAGTCCGTCAGCGCCGGGAACGATCTCAGCGAAAGCACCGAAGGGCATCATGGAAACGATCTTTACGGATGCAACGTCGCCTACAGCGTACTTTGTGGTGAATATCGTCCAGGGGTTGGTGTCCTCTGTCTTGTAGCCGAGAGAGATCTTGTGTGTCTCGGGATCGAAGGACTTGACGAATACGTGGATCTTGTCGCCCACAGATACGACTTCGGAAGGATGCTTGATTCTCTTCCAGGAAAGCTCGGAGCTGTGAACCATACCGTCAACGCCGCCCAGGTCTACGAATGCGCCGTAATCCTTGAGGTTCTTGACTACGCCGTCGTATTCCTTGCCCTCTTCGATGGAAGCCCAGAATTCAGCTTCCTTGGCCTTGCGCTCGTCGCGGAGGACCTGTCTTGCGGATGCTACAGCGCGTCTGCGCTGGTCGTTGATCTCGATGATCTTAACGCGGGCTGTTGTGCCTGTAAGAGTTGCGAGGTCGCCGTCCTTCGGAATGCCTGTGTGAGATGCGGGAACGAATACGTGAACGCCGTCGATGCTCATGATGCAGCCGCCCTTGACGGGATCAAGGTACTTGCCTTCGAGGATGTCGCCGTTCTCGTATGCTTCTGTGATCTTTCTCCAGCTGAGAGTATTTTCAATACGTCTGCGGGAAAGTGTTGCAACGCCGTCGAGGTCGCTGACCTTAACGACGATAGCTTCGATCTCGTCGCCTACGTGATAAGCGTCTTCGAGCTTACCTGTAGCGGTCTCGTTGATCTCGGAATAAGGAATGATACCGGTTACTTTAACGCCGAGGTCTACATGAATCTCGTTAGGTGTTACCGATGTGATAATGCCCTTTACCGTATCTCCGTTATTTATATTTTTGAGGGAATCCTCAAGCATGTCCGCAAAGGACTGTTCGGCTGTCTCGCCGGTCATGGTGTTCTCAAGTTCTGCCATAGTGGTTAAAACCTCCTCTATAATGCCGCCTGGAGTCGAAGCTCCGGCAGTTATGCCTATTTTAATGTTCTGCGTCAACAATTCCAACGGAAGCTCATCCTTGCCTTCCACCAAAAATGTATAACGCATCTTAGGGGCAAGGCCCAAAGCCTCATCCTGTTCGGAGGCCTCTGCCATACCCTTCGCGGCGATGTTATAGAGCTTGGTTGTATTTGAACTCTCTCTCCCGCCGATTACCAGCATCATGTCAACATTTTTTGATAGTTTAAATGCTTCTGTTTGTCGTGTTTCCGTGACATTACATATTGTACCAAAAATCTTTGCATTTGTACAGTACTTTTCAATATTTTTTTGTGAATTTTTCCACTCGATTATATTGAGGGTTGTTTGCGCAACTGCGACTAATTTTCGGTTTTTCAGGGGAGCCAGATGAACCTCATCCGTCTCCGCGGGAGAAAGCACAACCGCCTCTCCCTTTGCCCAGCCGGCTATTCCGATGACCTCGGGATG
>JAZQNC010000130.1:0-8357 GCA_045627165.1 Eubacteriales bacterium | reverse complement strand
TTCGCTGGTGTAGGGGAAGGACTCGAAATGTACGGCGTGAACGGCGACGCCTCTTTTTGCCATCATATATCCGGCAACGGGGCTGTCTATACCGCCTGAGAGGAGAAGCATGGCTTTGCCGCCGCTGCCGACAGGCATACCGCCGGCGCCTTTTTTCTGACCGGCGTGAATATATGCGGCGTAGTCGCGTATCTCCACATATACGGTAAGCTCCGGATTGTTTACATCGACCTTGAGCGTTATCGGCGAGCCGTTCTCATAACCGGCATTGTAATGCTCGAATATCGCTCCGCCGACTATAGAGGATATCTGGGGAGAATTATAGGCAAAACGCTTGTCGGAACGCTTGCTTTCAACCTTGAAGCTGTTCACATTTTCAAGCTCATCGGCAAGGTAGCTCACCGCGCATTCGCAGATTCGGTCCATGTCCTTATCGACTACCGCACAGCGTGAATAACCGGCGATTCCGAAGATCTTTGATACAGCGTCCTCAGCGCGGTCCATATCGAAATCCTCTGTTTCGGGCTCGATATAAATCGTGCTCTGGGCGCGCCGCACTTCAAATGCTCCGCAGGAGGAAAGTCTCTGCTTTATCGTTTTTACAAGCAGCTGTTCGAAGCTGGCCTTGTTGAGCCCTTTCAGAGCGATTTCACCGTATTTGACTAAGATTATTTCTTTCATATAATGTTTATCCCGATAATATATTTATTTGTTTACGCTTCAATGAGATGCCAGCCGCTTGCAAGCTCACGGGTATTTCCGAGCCAGTTTACCGAAGCGGTCATGCCGAAGGGTATTCCGAGGTAAAGAGTCTTTTTGCCGAAACGCTTTACCCAACGCACCGTAACGTCACCGTGGAGCGTATCGAAGGAGCAGGACGCGGAGAGCAGCTTTTCGGGCGTTGAGGGCAGATCGACGATAACCTTTGAATTGTCTGCGCAGTCGAGAGAGAGTCCGCAGATTCCGGAATACAGCCACTTTCCGGCAGAGCCGAACATGGGATGATTGTAGGAATTCATGCCGGGATTCTTTTTCAGCTCAAAGCGCTCCCATACGGTCGTAGCCTCGTTCTGGATCATGAAGCCGTAGGAAGGATAGGTCTCCTTTGTCATAAGCTCATAGGCCTCGTCCGTATAGCCGTACTTTGTGAGCATTTCAAGCATATAGAGTGTGCAGAGATTTCCGGTAGTGAACTTATAATCGCGGCTGACGAGATCGTCACGAAGCACCTTTGCCGCCGCATCGCGTCTGTCTTCCGGGATGATTCCGAGCTTGAGCGCGAATGCCTGACATGCCTCCGAACCGCTTGCCATCACAGCCTTATCATCGTCCCACCATTTTTTCAGAACAGCCGCTTTGACCAGCTCCGCCTTTTCAGCCCATGCGGAAGCCTCATCGCTTCTGCCGAGCTCCGAAGCAAAGAAGGAAAGCAATGTGCAGTTGTAATACGAGAAACCGCTTGACATGAAAATGCCGGGAGTAACGCTTGAATTGGCTCCGTCCTCGCCGATGCAGGCATAGGCGGGTCCCGCCCAGTCTCCGTAATAGGAGTAATTGACTATATAGGGTTCATCCTCGTTGTGGCGGTCAAGAAGCAGATTCTCCCATGCGCACCAGCCATCATACCCCAGTTCGAGTATGCGCTTGTCGCCGGTCATGCGGTAGGACTCATAACCTGCCACAAGATAGGATGAACACACCGGATCGGCGGGATTTCCTCCAAATACGAAGGGAGCGGTGCAGCGGATAGCGCCGTTTTCCTGTACGTCAAGAAGATCCTGAATGACCTTCGGGAAGAGACGCGCAACATTGAAATTGTAGGGCGTTTCGGTAAATCTTACCGTAGCGTCGTTCATCCAGCCGAGACGCTCATCGCGCTGAGGACAGTCTGTCAGTATCGAATGGATGTTGTCCTGTTCGGTCATCACCACGTTATGCTGGACAGCGTTGAGGATCGCGCTTCCGCAGCTGAAAAAGCTGTCGTTTCTGACCGAGGTGCCGAGCTGTACAGCGGTGAAATCCTCAAGGTCGGGAACTCCCTTCCAGCCTCTGACCTGGATATAACGGAATCCGTGATATGTGAAGGTCGGCTGCCATACGGACAGGTCGTTTTCATCACCCGAAGCTATATAAGTGTCGGTGCATCTCGCGCCGCGGAGAGTGGCAATGTAAAGAGAGCCGTCATCGTCAAGCATTTCATGACAGGTAACGGTGATCGTGTCGCCCCTGTCAAGCTTCGGAAGCCTTATTCTTGTAACTCCGGCGATGTTCTGACCGAAATCTATTACATAAACGCCTTCCGCGGGAGAATATACCGTCTGTGCGGGATAAGCTTTAAGCTCCTTTATCGGAGGGATGACAGATACGAGCAGCTTTTCGCCGGGGCAATCGGTCAGCTTTACCGGACGGAGAGCATAGTCGCAGGCGTTTGCGTCATAGGTTTCTCCGTTGTAAATATCGTTGAAGGTCTCATATCCGAGACGATAGCTCCAGCTTCCGTCAGCTGAAATGCGCTGTACCGAACCGTCGGTATAGGTGATATCGACACAGCAGAACAGACAGGGCTCGCCGGAGAAGCGTATTCCTCCCGCATTCTGTTTAACGAAATCCGAAACGAGCTTTCGCCAGCCGCAGCCTACCTTGACGGAAATCCTGTTTTCGCCTGTGACGAAGTTGTTCAGTGAGGGCAGAGCCTCAACGTAACAGGTCTTGCGGTAATCTGACGTTGCGGGGGACATCACGTTGCAGCCCTGCTTTGCGCCGTTGATATACAGCTCGTGATAGCCGAGACCGCAGACCAACGCAAAGGCGGACTTGATTTCCTTGTTGGAGGTGAAGCTCTTCTGGAAGATGATCGAACGCTGTTCTGTCTCCTCGTCGGCGGCAATCCACTCAGACATTCCGTCCTCAAGACGGGCATAGAAGAATTCGGAGGTTTTCGCTTCGTTGTATTCGCCTCTGTCGGAGGTGAGTGAAACTGTAACGGTAAAGTATCCGTTTGTCAGTGCGGAAGCCGAAGCGGTGACCGACTGCTTACTGCCCTTTACCACCTTTGCCCACACGGTTTTGCCGTTCTGTGTGATCTTGACGTCCGCGCTTGCCTGAGCAGAGGCGGCAATATCCGATGCCGCCGCCCATGAGAGCATAAGAGAACTGCCGCTGCAGATTTCATAAATTTCGGGCTTCTGACCGTCAACGTAAATATCGGTTATTTTAAGCATGATGTTATTCCTTATCGTTGGTTTATTTATTTTGTATTATTCTGAGTATTATTCCGGAAGTATTTTCCCTGCCATGTGTCAAGCGCCGCCATTTTCTTGTCGATTTCATTCATGACGACGAATTTCTTTCTGCTCCATAGAGGGGATATAAGCTCGTCAGCCATGCCGTCGCCGGTCACTCTGCCTATTACGGTCTGCGGAGGAAGAAGCTCAAGCTGTCTGACCACAATGTCGGTATAGGCTTCGAGAGAGAGAGTTTCGAATTCTCCGCGCTCATACTGCAGGGCAAGAGCTGTTCCTTTCAGAACGTGAAGCAGGTGTATTTTCACCTCATGCGGATGAAGTGAAGCAACGTCTCTTACGGTCCGAATCATGTCGCCTTCATCTTCGCCGGGCAGACCGTCGATGATATGCACACAGATATTCAGCCCTTCAAGGAGCCTTACCGCCCCTAGAAAGTCCTCCCAGCTGTGACAGCGGTTGATTCTCGTGGCAGTAATATCTGAGGAGGATTGAAGTCCCAGCTCTACGGTGAGATAGGTCTTTTCCGAAATTTCACGAAGAAGCTCCGCGATGTTTTCGTCGATGCAGTCGGCGCGGGTGGCTACGCTCAGCCCCACCACATCGGGAAAGCTCAGGGCCCTGTAATAAAGCTCCCGAAGACGTCCGACCTCTCCGTATGTGTTGGAAAAATCCTGAAAATACGCGATGTGCTTTGCTTCCGGCCATTTGGACGAGAGAATTTTCACCTTTTCGGAAAACTGCTCATCAAGCGGCTTTATCTCACGTTCACGGAGCCGAAGCGAGCAGTATGTGCAGCCGCCGAAGCCCTTCGTGCCGTCAATATTCGGACAGGAAAAACCGCCGTCAAGAGGGACCTTGAAGCATTTGCAGCCGAAACGCTGCCGCAGATAATAATCGTAGGTGTAAAATCTCCGGTTGCCGTCGGAATAGGGGAAAGGATTGTTCAGTTTTACCACCTCCGATATGAAATCACATATACGAACATTATACCATTAAAACACGGATTATACAATAGCACAGCGAAAAATAGTCGGAAACACGCGAAAAAACAAAGGGGAACGGTGTGACCGCTCCCGAATGTATCGAAAACTGAGTATGTTATCTGACCTGCCCGTTTCCGTCAACGAGATACTTGACAGTGGTAAGCTCGTTAAGCCCCATAGGTCCTCTTGCGTGAAGCTTCTGAGTGGATATGCCGATCTCCGCGCCGAAGCCGAAGCAGCCTCCGTCGGTAAATCTGGTGGAGGCATTCACATAAACCGCCGCAGCGTCCACTTCAAGCTGGAAACGCTTTGCTTTTGAATAGGAATCGGTGATGATCGCCTCGCTGTGACCTGTGCCGTAGCGGGCGATGTGCTCCATAGCCTCGTCGATACTCTCTACCGTCTTTACTGCTACGATATAGTCATCGTATTCGGTATCGTAATCTGTCTCGTCAGCCTCTCTGCATCCGAGTATGCCGACGATAAAGCTGTCGCCGCGGACTTCGAGAGCGTGAAGCTTCTTAGCTTCATCGTTGAATTTCACAATGAACTTTTCGGCAATGTCGCGGTGGAGCAGGATAGTCTCTATCGCGTTGCATACCGAAGGACGGGAGAGCTTTGCGTTAAGCGCGACCTTTACCGCCATGTCGATATCGGCTTCGCTGTCTACGTAGAGATGGCAGTTTCCCGCACCTGTCTCAATAACCGGAACCTTGGAATTTTCCACTACCGAGCGGATAAGCCCCTTTCCGCCTCTCGGAATAAGAGCGTCTATATAACCTCTCATCTGCATGAGGGCGTTGGAGCCTTCGCGGAGAGGGGAGTCGATAAAGCCTACAGCGTCCGGATCAAAACCGTTTTCTGCCATTGCGGAATGAATCGAGCCGACTATGGCGCGGCTGGAATTGATCGCTTCCTTTCCGCAGCGCAGAACGCAGGCGTTGCCCGATTTGATACAGAGCAGAGCGGCGTCCGCGGTAACATTGGGGCGCGCCTCATAGATCATGCCTACCGTTCCGAGAGGAACGCGGGTCTTGGTAATTATAAGCCCGTTGGGACGAACCGTTCTTTCACCCGCGCCGCAGGGATCGGGAAGGTCGATAAGCTCAATAACAGAATCCGCGATGGCCTTTATTCTCGCCTCGGTGAGCTTGAGACGGTCAAGCATCGCGTCTGCGACTCCGTTTTCCTTTGCCTTCGCCATGTCGAGGTCGTTGGCTTCAAGTATCAGAGCGCAGTCACGCTCTATAGCCTTTCCCGCCGCGGAAAGTATCGCGTTCTTTTCGGCAGTTGACGCGCAGGCAAGAGAGCGGGAAGCCTTTTTTGCCTTTGCCGAGATTTCCTTTACGTATTCAAAAATGTTATCTGTCGTTATATCCATTTTACAATAAATTCAAATGGGGGCAGGAATGCCCCCGAAGTTATATCAATAAATCAAGCTTTACGGTATTATCAGCCTAACTGAGCATAAGCTCTCTGCTTAGCCATCTCGATGAAGGCCTCTGTCATTGTGGCGCGGAATTCGCCCTGGCAGCGTGCTTCGACCGAAAGACGAGCGCCATAGCCGGCCTTCTTGAGGTTGGAGAAGAACGCGGGATAATCGGCGCCGTCGTTTGCGGCGGGCATGAGTCTGCCAACCGGGTTGGCGATATGAGCGTGAACTATCATGTTTCCGAATGACTCGAACTTGCTCATATCCTCATTTTCTAGGAAAATGTGGTAGTAGTCGGTCATGACTCTGATGTTGGATTTACCGGAAGCGACTGCCGTTGCCACAGACTGCTCGGTAAGGTTGAATGTGGGTGATTCGCCCTTGTTTAAGCCTTCGAGAACCGCGATAAGACCGAACTCCGCGCATACGGGAGAGATGACCTCGGCGCATACTACGGCGAGCTGCTCATATACGTTGTTTATGTCATAGCCCTTGTCGGTGGGGTAATTGCGTACTCCGCCTGCGCCTATAACGAGGATCTTATTTCCCATATAGCGTGTCTTTGCTATAACATCATAGAACTTTTCGCGGGCGATGTCAAGCTGTTCCTTCGTCTGCTCTCCTGCGGGATTGTATTCTCCGGGGAAAGCGTATGCGGAGGATTCGCAGAAAAGTCCGGTCTGCGCGAGAGCGTTGAGATATGCGTACTTCTTGGCGTCGTCTGCGGCGTAAGCCTCCCACAGACCTGTCTCGATATACTGATAGCCGATAGATTTCAGAATCTTTACGGCATTGGGGTCCATTCCGATACAAGCACCGATTTTCATTTTGATAAACTCCTTTTAGGCAATGATTTTTTATGATTACGCAAAATTGAATTCGTCTTTATGTTTTTCCTTAAAGAGAGCGAATACTCCCTCAAGTACCTCGTTGTCGTCAATGGTGGAGAGACTGCTTTCGCCGTCCTCTTCGTCCTGAGCGAGGATTTCGATCTCGTCAGCGTCCTCGTCGGTAGAAAGCAGCACTATGTAATTTCTCCCGCCGTATTCAATGATATCGAGAATCTCGAACGAAACCTCGTTTCCCTCTTCATCCTGAAGCACGATTACCTCGTTTTCCGGTTCGGGAGCGGGTTCGGGTGATTTTTTCCTGTTGTTTTTGTTAGACATAATATGCGATCCTTTTTCAGATTCTGCTCAATACCCCGATAATGTTCCGTGTAACGGTATCCTCCGAGAGCGCACGGCTGACTCCGGCAATAAAACCGTCGAGGGCGCTGCAGGAGAAATAAGTCTCATCGGCAGTATAATCATCTTCAATATGCGAGTAATACTCACGTATTTCGCCGAGCTTTCCGTTTATCTGTCCGGGCGAGATGTAGTCGGGGTAATCTCCGCAGAAATCTCCCATTCCGTTCAGACGTTCAAGCGACTCCACTCTGTGCGCTTTAAGGTAAACTCTGTCGCAGCTTTCGACTGTCCCCTTCATATATCTGCGGAAACCGCTTTCGCTTTTTATACGTTTACGGTTGGCGTCCACAAGGGGAAGATAGACTTCCGTCGCCCAGATGTGATCGGTGTAGAGATGGGAATAATATCCGTAGAGGAAGGAGAGACGGTGTGCGTCGCTGCCCGTGAGATACTGAGCGGCAAAGCGCGAATAGAATATGGTCTTGCCGTCCTCGCTGGTATGATGGAGGATGTGACGTGAGGGGGTGTAGGTCAGCATATCGGGATTGAGCCTGCCGCTGTCGGGAGCAAGCGATCCGACGATAAAAGCATCCTCATCAATGTTGCTCAGCAGCGGAAGAAGAGCGTCGCATATTCGCAGATGAGTTATCCAGAAAGCCATAGTGATTTATTTATCGTGAAGATATGTAGATGTCGATATTGCGGTTTTCCTCCTCTGTTCGGCGCAGAGAGAGGCGTTTTCATAGTCAAGAGAGACGAGCAGTATTCTTTCCATATCGGCAAGAATACACAGTCTCGCAAATGCGGAGCAGCGTGTGCCGAGAGCTCTCCTCATAAGCTCGATAGCGCGTGACGAATTGCCCCTTTCATGCTCCAGCAGCGCGGTTATATGAAGCGCGAAGTCCTCGTGACCGGCAAACAGCCCCTCCTGAAACACGTCGGGGGAACGTATCAGACTCAGGTATGCTATTTCGGGGCAGAGACGCTCGGCTTCATTGAATTCTGCGTCCCAGAGAGGGATATTGTCCTCTTCAAAGCGCAGAGAGGACAGAAAGCGCAGAAAAGCGGGAGCGAAAACAGTTACTTCTTCACAGGGATAGCGGGTAATAGAGGCGTATCTCAGCGCCGACGCGAAACAGTCCGACGCGGCGGGAAACAGCAGGTCACCGGCGCAGGCCGTGCCGCTGTGATAACTGCAATACGCCATTATCATGGAGAGCTCGTCGTCGCCGTCGATATTTGCGGCTCCGAGGGACATGCACAGCTCGATACAGCTGTTGTATTTCTTATCGGAAAAGCGGCTGCGTATCTCGCCGATAACGGCGTTGCGCCGTATGGTAAACACATTCTCATCATCCGAGAGAAAGTATGCTGCCGGCATATTCAGCTGCTGCGAAAAGTATTCCAGCAGATCGAGGGAAGGCCGGGCGTTTCCGTTTTCGATCATGCTGAGCATACTGCGGGTAATGCGGTTCCCGCACAGTCTCGCCTGTGTCATTCCGCAGGA
>JAZQNC010000129.1:0-2097 GCA_045627165.1 Eubacteriales bacterium | reverse complement strand
GAGACAGAATACCGCGGAAACCGTGATGAGCAGTGGTATCATCGAATATCTGTCGTAATACAGTCCGGCGGTATTCATCGAAAGGCTGTACAGCATATTTGATGAGAGCTTTCCGATAAAAACCGAGGCTATCGCAATTATGGTTATCGAGGGTATCGCGTAACCGAAATTGAAGAAGCTTTCGGTCTGTTCGTAAGCGCTGTTGTCGTCGGGGCGTTTGAAGCCGAAAATGTTCCCGAACAGACACTGCATACCGTAACCCGCTGTGACCAGCAGCACCGGCAGAGCAATGGAGAGCAGACCCGAATGGGGAATCGCCCTGACGAGAATAAAATATATGTACGGCGCGAAAAGAGCGGACAGTGCTATGATCACGAGGATAATATAAAGACTGTCGTAAACCGGACTGTCGCGGTGAGAAGCCTTGTTTTTCTTCTTTTTCATACCGTCCACCCTTTCAGTCCAGATAGGTTTTGTACCAGACTTCGATATTGCCGGGTACGTCGATCGCGTTTTGATTTGCGGTGGTGACATAAAACGCCACATTTACGCCCTGACGTGCCAGCGCGTCGTGGAAGTTTATCATGCGCTCGTCGATATACGACGATACCACGATTATGTTTCCGCCGTTGGCATAATAATAAGGATTGGAAGCCACATTGTCCAGCAGCTTGTCGAAGGCGCAGGAGATTTTCATTTCAAGAGCGGCGAGCATACGCAGGGAATCCAGTACGTCGGCCTTTCCTCTGAATGGCTTGGTAACGAGGATCTTTCTTCCTTCGCCGTCGATGGCGTCGCCGTCATATCCCACGCTTTCGGGAGGAGTGTTTGCAAATACTCTGACCGGAATATTGTCCTTGGAGATCTTATCGAGAATCGAAGCGCAGACCGTGATACACATCTCGATGTATTCGGGAGAGCTTGGCTCTGTCGGGTGAAGCTCTATCGGTCTCGACTGCATATTCAGGATCAGATTGAATATGTGCTGCTCGGTAAAGTCTTCCACGTTTACCATCAGGCGTCCGTGTATTGCTGTAGAATTCCAGTTGATTTTGGAAAAAGGATCATTGGGCGCGTATTCCCTCGAGCCGCTGATAAGAAGCGGGTCGGAGAGCAGAGAACGCATAACCGTAACGTCACCGCTGTGAAAATAGGACGAAGTGAAATTGCTTTCCAGGTCGATCGCTCTCGGAAGAACCGTGATGCTGTTGTGACGGCTCGGCGGTGCGTCTATCGAACGCGAATTGGAGTTGAAGCCGAAAAGGTCGTTGGTCACCATAAGCACATGACCGAGACGGTAGATGCCGCGCTTGGAACAGTTTACGCGCCAGCGGCGTTTTATCTTCTGCGAGGAACGGAGAACAAAGGCGCTCTGAATGTAGTCCTCAAGCTTATCGCGTTTCCCTTTGAAATCCGTGCGGTCGGACAGACGGAAATTCATGCCCTGCGGCAGAGTGGTATCCACGCGCAGAGAGGGGATCGGAAGATTTTTGGCATTCGTCAGCTCCTCATACATATAGATGTCCTCTCCCTCGAACACCTCTTCGGCGCTGAGAGAAACATCGTAGTCGAGGCTGACGAATACATGTTTGTTGTATATGCGGCTCTGGATAAGGTAAACCAGCAGAGCCGCTATCATGATGGCTATGAAGACCATATCTGACCTTTCATACGGTTTCGGAACGGAATGTCGTAGGGAAATGCAGCGCCGCGTTTACTGTATCGGCGCGTTTACCTTGTCGATGATGTACTGAATGATGTTTTCGTTGGATTCGGACAGACGTATCGTGTTCTGGGAACGGGAAATGATTCTGTGTGAAAGAACCGGAACGGCTACCGCCTTTACGTCGTCGGGAATCACGTAATCCCGTCCGTCGGCGCCCGCCCATGCCTGGGAAGCACGCATAAGCGCCAGCGTTCCTCTGGGACTGACTCCGAAACGGGTCTTTTCGCTTTCTCTTGTTTCGGTGACGATGTTGACGATATATTCCTTTATCGGGTCGGATACCTTAATGTGTCCGATCTCCTCGGATGCCTTTATAACGTCTTCCTTTGACGCGACGGCTTTAAGACTGTCGAAGGGAGTGGAGGAGGCAT
>JAZQNC010000128.1:0-6058 GCA_045627165.1 Eubacteriales bacterium | reverse complement strand
AGCTGCACCGAAAGAGGGGTAAGCCAGGAACCGAACATTATACCGGGAGTCATTTTCAGCGCGTGTATCAGCTCTGCGTTTTTGAAATCCAGTACAAAACGGAACCTGTATCCCATTCCGAAAAGCGGGATCGCCAGCGTCAGAAGCTGCAGTATCCACGCAACGAGATATGCCGTCGCAAGACCGTATATACCGCCGTCACCCAGCCTGTCGTTTATGAACAGCAGATAGACAACAACTCCGGCATTAGATATCGCGCTGACGAGAGCCGGCAGAAGATACCTGCCCTTCGACTGCATTATGCCAACGAGCGTGTAGGTCGCGCCTGTGGCTATTATCATGGGAAACATGATTCTCAGCAGCTTTGCCGCAAGGGTCTTTACTTCCATGGACGCGCCGGGTATCATCACGGCTGTCACCGCGTCGGCAAATATTATACCGAGAAGCGCAAGCAGACCGGACGCCGTCAGAACGGTCGAAAGGAATACGTCCGAAAACCTGTCTCTGTCCATGTCGGATTCGCACATGTTGTATATCGGAATAAAGCATCCCAGTATCGCCGCGCCGAAAGCGATGTCAAACAGAGTCAGCGGTATGTGAGAAGCTGTCGAAAAAGCCTGCGCCTCAGCCGATGAGGTTCCGTAGGACGAAGCCATGACCATGGTTCTTACCATTCCAAGGAGCTTTGCCAGCATAGTCGCGCCCATCATGGCCGCCACGGTAAAGGCGGTACGGAACGATCTGTTCCCGCCTTTTTCCTTATCGGAATACTTCAAAGCAAATCCTCCCGCTGCTTTTTCGTAAGCTCCAGAGCCGCGCTGTACCGCCACTTTTCGATTCTGTCATGGTCTCCGGTCATCAGTACCTCCGGCACTTTAAGACCCATGTATTCAACAGGTCTCGTATACTGAGGATATTCAAGCAGACCGCTCTCTATGCTCTCTTCTTCGTGGCAGGCGGGATCGGCAAGCACGCCCTCCTTGAGGCGCGATACGCAGTCCACCAGTATACACGCGGGAAGCTCTCCGCCGGTCAGCACATAATCGCCTATCGAAATCTCCTCATCTGCGCACAGCTCCACAGCTCGGCGGTCTATCCCCTCATAATGCCCGCAGATGATAACAAGCGCGTCATACTGCGCAAGCTCCTTTGCTTTTTTCTGGGTCAGCACCTTTCCGCAGGGCGACATTACGACTGTATGCGTATTCTTTCCTTCGAGCGCCGAAAGCGCGGCCCGGTGGCACTCGTATATCGGCTGAACACTCATGAGCATACCGAATCCCCCTCCGTAGGGTGTATCGTCCACACGGCGGTGTTTGTCGCCCGAAAAATCACGGATATTATGGGTGCGAAGCTCAATATACCCCGCCTCGATGGCTCTTCCCGTAATGCTCTCTTTCAGCACGTTTTCAACCATTTCCGGAAAGAGAGTAAGTATATCAAAAATCATCAGCCGTTCTCCGTATCGGGCTTTATCTCTTCCGCCTCGTCAAACATTCCTTTGATCGGACGGATATATATCCCCGCTTTTTTGCCGTTCTCATCCTCTATGTGAATCTCGCTGACAAACTCCTTTACCGCCGGCACCATGACTTCATCCGAACCGGTGTCGATAACATATATATCGGAGGCACCGCGGTTGATCATATCTCTGACCTTACCGTACCTGATACCGCTGTCCGCGTCGAAAACATACAGTCCGATGAGATCGGCAATAAAATGCCCTCCCTCAGGAAGGGGTATATCTTCCCTTCTGGCGAGCATTATCTTTCCTTTCAGAGGAAGCGCCGCGTCTATATCCTCTATTCCTTCGACATGACAGAGCAGAAAGTCCTTAAAAACAGAAATATGCTTCAGAGCATATTCCCTGTATCCGTCTCTGTTTTCACAGTATATATTTTTCAATCCTGTCAGCGACTGCGGAGAATCCGCCCACACTTCGAGTTTAAGATCTCCCCTGACTCCGTGGGTGTTTACAAATCGTCCTATTTCGAGATATTCTTTCATCGTTATTCCTCGGCTGCTTATTTGAGATGGCACAAATCCCATGCGCAAAAAATCTCAAAATATATTATACAGCAAATCGCCCGACAGTTTATTAAAATACTGTAAATAATTCGATTTTGCAAGTCATTGCCCTTTACAAATTCAAAATTTCATACTATAATTCAATGGAGCTATAGTATACTTGACGGGTAGATTATGCCCGTATCGGTTCGTTTATAAAATAAATAAAAAATATATTAAAGAAAGTGGTGTTTCCATGCCAAGTCCAGTTATTCATCCCGTGTACGAAAAAATCAAAGACAACGTAGGCAAAGTCATCGTCGGTAAGGAAGACGTTGTAGATCTTCTTCTCATTTCTCTTTTCTGCGGCGGACATATGCTTCTCGAAGATGTTCCGGGCACAGGTAAGACAATGCTTATCAAGACGCTTGCCGCGTCCATCGACTGTTCCTGCAAGCGTATTCAGTTCACTCCCGACCTTCTTCCTTCCGACATCACAGGTATCAACTACTTCAACATGAAGAAGACCGAATTTGAATTCGTTCCCGGCCCCGTATTCTCCAATATCCTTCTTGCCGATGAAATCAACCGTGCTACTCCTAAGACTCAGGCCGGTCTGCTTGAGTGTATGGAGGAGCATCAGACAACAATCGACGGCAAGACCTACACCCTCGAAGCTCCCTTTATGGTCGTAGCTACACAGAACCCCATCGAGTCCATGGGCGTTTATCCGCTTCCCGAGGCTCAGCTCGACCGTTTCCTTATCAAGACTTCCATGAACTATCCTTCTCATGATGAAAGCGTCGATATCCTTGACCGTTTCAACGTCGCCAACCCGCTCACAAAGCTTACTCCCGTTGCGACAAAGGAAGAGATCATCGCCTGCCAGGAGGAGCTCTCCAACGTATATGTAAACCGCGATGTTATGGGTTACATCGTTGCAATAGCAGAGCAGTCCAGAAAAGCCGACAACGTAATACTCGGCGTTTCTCCCCGTGGCGCTCTTAACCTTATGCGTGTTGCAAAGGGTTATGCCGCAATCAACGACCGCAGCTATGTGATTCCCGACGACGTAAAGAAGGCTGCCGCTCCCGTTCTCGCTCACCGTCTCGTTCTTACATCTTCCGCGAAGATAAAGAAGGACGCCGCTCAGCAGATAGTCAACGACATTCTCCAGAAGGTTCCCGTTCCCACCGAGTCCGCTCTCGGATGGTCAGGCAACAAATAAGCGATTATACGGTACTTGAAAATTCACAATCAACAAAATATTGATACGGAGAATTAAATGACAGCCGTTCTCAAATTCATCAGTGAAAACTGGGCAATGCTGGCAATCGTCGTATCGATAATCGCCGTTATTGCCATTATTTCCTACGTAATCTACAAGATACGCGATAAGCTGATGGAAAGAGTAGTCTATAAGCGTGTATTCACCGACGTCGGCGCTTATGAGGGCGAAAACGTCACGCTTATCGAAACCTGCTACAACCCTACTCCCTTTCCTCTGTTTTTCGTAAACATCGAGGGTTACATGTACAACGGCATTCCCTTTGAGAAATACAAGGTTGACCAGTCAAAGGCAATGCAGTATTATGTGAGCCGCTTCCACCTTATGCCTTTCCAGCAGATAAGAAGAAAACATACCGTCAAATGCGCAAAGCGCGGTTATTACAAGCTGGAAACGGTCGATATTTACTACAACAAGAAACAGCGTTTCATTTCCTGTCCCGCGGATGTGTATGTTTACCCCAAGATCGTTCCCATGGCCGATTATTCTCAGCCTACCTCGGACAAGCAGGGCGACAGCTTCACACGCCGCTGGCTGATTCAGGACCCCTTCTCTCTTTCGGGTATCCGTGAGTACCGTTCCGGCGACTCCTTCAACATGATCAACTTCAAGGCAACGGCGCGAAGCGGTTCGACAAACCTTGACGCGTTCAAGGTCAACAACCGTGAGTACTGCTCGGCCCGCGTCTTCATGGTCTACCTCAATTTCCAGACCGATACCGAGGTTCCCATGTCCACCCGTTCCTATGAATCCATGATGGAGCTCGGTCTGTCCTTCGCGTCGGCTATCATCCGCGACGCGGCATACAACGGCTACCGTGTCGGTTTTGCCGCAAACTGCTGCACCGTAACCGGCGAAGACAGCATTCACTTCCCCATTGAAGCCGGTCAGACACACCTTGAGGAAATCCTCAAGGAAATGGCGAAGGTGCGTCACCGCGTAGGTATCTCGTTTGCCAGCCTGCTTCAGCGCGATATTCTGGATTCCATTTCGGATAACGAAATCTACATTCTCACTCCTTTCGTAAATGAAGAGCTTGACGAACAGATAGCGCAGTTCAGACGTTTCGGCAACAACTGCACAGTCTACCGTCTTGAGGACGAAGAAAAGGCCCGTCATGACGAAGAGGAGCGCGAGCTTGCAAAGGCACAGGCCGAAAGACGCAAGATAGAGGAAGAGATGTTCAAATCCTCCAAGGAGCGTCAGGCGCTTCTCCGTATCCTCGAACAGCAGAAAGAGCTTGAGGAACAGGAAAAGCGTGAAGCCGAAGAGCGTGAAGCCGAATCCCGCCGCCGCGATAAGGAAAACCGCGAGGCTGCCGCAGCCGACCGCAAGGCTTCCCTGCGTGAAAGACAGACCTCCCATGACGGCGTAGACCGCGTTATAATCAAGGGCGACGATGAAAAATCCTCGAACAAAGGAGGCGGTAACTGATGGCAGGTTTCAATGACGAAAAAAAGGTCAAGGACGAAGGACCGCTTACCAAACACGGCTGGTCTGTGCGCCGTATACGCAACACCTGCATCTGGGCCGCCGCTTCGATAGTTTCAGCCGCTGCATGGACAAGAGTAAGATATGTTTACAAGGGCGACCCCAACAAGCCGCTCAACGAGGCTTACCATTATCCCTATCAGCTCTGCTGCGTCGTGCTTGCGATATGTATTCTCGGTCTTTTCATCAATCTGAGAAAAATCGTCCCGAATCATGTAAAGGCATACATCCGAAACAAGATTTACAACTTCGTCAAGAAATACATTGCGGAGCCGCTGCAGAAATTCAACGACAAGGTGCGCAAGTTCCTCGGTCTTCCCGAAAAGCAGCGTCTCGGCGGTGACGACGAATCAAGCTTCATCTTCGATTTCGAGGGCAATAACCTTTTCCGCAAGTTCCAGTCCGTCAAGAGCCAGCTTCGCTGGAAAGACCTTGAAACTAACGCGGAAAAAATACGTTTTCTCTTCATAAAGTATTTTGTAAAGCTCATAAAGAGCGGCTACAAATACAAGGCTATCAAGACTCCCGATGAGGTGAGAGCCGAGCTCAAGCTTAAAGACGAGCCCGAACAGCTTTTCATTCTCTATACCGGCGCACGTTACAGCGGAGGACGCTATAATATCACCGATGAAAACGTTGAGATGGCTGAAAAGCTCGTAAAGAAGCGTTAACCTGATAAACCGTATCGATCTGTAACAGCCGATACGGTTTTTTTCTGTTATTCGTATTTTCCTATAAGAGCGAAGCCGACTGCTCCGACTTCAACGCATCCATTCACCGGCATATCGGCGAGAGCATCACAGCAGCTTCCAGCGAGATTGTACTTTCTGTCTTCGTCAGACATATTGAAGTACGCGGTGTACCTGCCCCTTCTGCATATTACGCTCTTTTCGTCCGAGTCAAGCAATTCCGGAACTCCGGAAAACTCACCGTTTTTGGAAAACATTCCTATTTTGCGGAAGAAGGAAAGAAGCTCCGATTCCCTGTCACAGTCATCCCATGGAAATACGCCGCGGTTAAAGGGATCACGGTAGCCTTCCATGCCGATCTCATCGCCGTAATATAGACACGGTGTACCGCCCAGCATAACCGAAAGCAGATACGCGGCCTTTACCAGTCCGCGTCCGGAGCTTCTCTGCTCATCTGACATACGCATGACCGAAAGCTCCGCGTTGGTATGCTCTCCGCAGTATTCGCCAGCCAGCACCGTGATTATTCTTTCGGTGTCATGTGAACCGATAAACGCCGTAGAATACTTATAGCTGTCGGGAG
>JAZQNC010000127.1:0-9102 GCA_045627165.1 Eubacteriales bacterium | reverse complement strand
CTGTGCATGATGAAGAAATGGGAGGATGCGGTACCGTAGCCGTTGTTGGTTCGTCCCATGGAAATAACGCCGCGTGTATGGGAAAGGTCGTTCTTTACGCCATTGGCGGAAAATTCGCCCTTTATCTTTTCGTCGGCTCCGCCGTAGCCTGTTCCCGTCGGGTCGCCGCACTGTATCATAAAACCGGAAATAACGCGGTGGAATATCAGACCGTCATAAAAGCCCTCGGATACCAGCTTCTGGAAATTGGCAACGGTGATAGGCGCGATATCGGGATAAAGCTCTATTTTGATTATGCCGCCGTCTTCCATTTCTATCTGAACGTAATTCGTCGCGCCCTCCGCCGGAACGGAAGCGGAGGTCTTGTTGCTGTAAACTCCTCCGTAGCAGGAAACGAGCGAAAGAGCGGTAACTGCGGCCAGCATGACTGCGATAAGTTTTTTCATTTCAGGATAACCTCATTATCTGTATTATTATCGTTATTCAATATCATTATACCACATCGCTGCGTCGATTTCAAGTATTATTTGACTATTATGTATAAGGAGAAATTTAAGAAACACGAGATACTGCCCGGATATATCCGATATAATGATTTATTTACTATCTGTCACAATATCGTCACAATAATGTGTTATGATGTATCATACGGTATTATAGGTTTGTAAAATATTCTAACACATAAACGGAGGAAAGGACATTGATAGAGGTCAAAAATCTGACCAAAAAGTACGGCGACAATACCGCCGTTAAAAATCTCAGCTTTAAGGTCGAAAAGGGAAAGATATACGGTTTTCTCGGGCCTAACGGCGCGGGAAAATCCACAACGATGAACATCATCACCGGCTGCCTTGCCGCAACCGAGGGTCAGGTGCTTATCGACGGTCACGACATATACGAGGAGCCTACCGAGGCAAAGAAGCACATCGGCTATCTCCCCGAAATACCTCCGGTATATCCGGACATGACTCCCGCCGAATACCTTCAGTTCGTCGCTGCCGCAAAGGGACTCAACCGCGCCGACGCAGCCGAACAGATCGAAAGCGTAATGAAAGCTACGGGAATCAACAATGTAAGCTCGTGACTTTTCATGAATCTTTCAAAGGGTTACAAGCAGCGTGTGGGCATTGCCCAGGCCATGCTCGGAAATCCCGACGTTATCATCCTTGACGAGCCCACGGTCGGTCTTGACCCGAAACAGATAATCGAAATCAGAACGCTTATCAAGAAGCTGGGCGAAAACCACACCGTAATTCTTTCGAGCCACATCCTTCCCGAGGTTTCCGCGATCTGCGATTATGTCATGATAATCGCTCATGGCAATCTGGTAGCGTCCGATACACTGGAAAATCTTTCCAACTATCTCACCGGCGACAAAGCCATCGACATGAAGATAAAGGGCGCTGAAGGCGCGATACGCATGGCTCTCAATGAGATCGAAGGTATTCTCAGCTACGATATCACCGCTTCCAATGAAGAAGGAGTGTGCGACGTCGCCATCAAGGGCGACCGCAATATGGACATACGCGAAACTCTGTGGCGCAAATTCTCTTCGCTGAATATGCCCGTACTCAACATGGCAAGCGAGATAATCACCCTTGAAGATGTATTCCTCCGTCTCACAAAGGATCCGGACGAGCAGGAAACCGGCGGCTTCACGCTCAACGAAAACTTTGTCACCGAGATCGAAGTCGAGGAGGACGAAGCGCAGTATGAAAAAAATTCCGGCAGCGTCACATACGAGGACGAATCCGATGATGACGAAGATGAGGACGATGACGACGAGCCTGTTCCTCAGGTAAAGAAAGAAGACAAGAACACCAAGAAAGACAAGAGCGAATACACTTCGCTTTTCAGATAAGGAGTAAGACATGGGAGCTGTTTACCGCAAAGAGCTCCGGTCATTCTTCACAACCATGACCGGCTATATTTTCATTGCCTTCCTGCTGCTCATCACGGGCATTTTCGCAACCGCAATGAACTTCAAATCCTATTATCCGAATTTTGAATACGTTCTCGGTTCGGTTTCATTCACCTTCCTTTTCCTGGTGCCGATACTCACGATGCGCTCCTTCTCCGAGGAGAAGCATTCCCGTACAGACCAGCTTCTCTATTCTCTGCCCCTTTCGGTAAAGGATATCGTTCTCGGCAAGTACTTCGCAATGCTCACCGTGTTTGCCATCGCCATGGGCGTTATGTGTCTCTATCCAATCATTCTCGGATTCTACGGCACGGTTTATTATATAACCACCTACGGAGCGATGCTCGCGTTCTTCCTTCTGGGCGCGGCTCTGATAGCGATCGGCATGTTCATGTCCACCCTCACCGAAAGCCAGCTTATCGCCGCAGTATTCTCCTTCGGCGCGATGCTTCTCTGCTATCTCATGGCGGGTATTTCCTCGCTCATTCCCTCAACCGCGCTTGCGTCCTTCATCGCGTTCACGATACTTATCCTCGCGCTTGCGCTTCTCGTTTATTTCATGACGAAGAACACGACTCTTTCCTATGTGGTAGCCATTATTCTCGAAGCGGTCATCTTCATTCTGTTTATGGTCAGAAAGACCCTGTTCACCGGACTTTTCAATTCGCTTCTCGGTTCCCTTTCCGTATTTGAGCGTTTCGATACATTCACCGGCGGAATGTTTGACATAACCGCAGTCATCTATTACATTTCCGTTTCGGTTCTCTTTGTATTCTTCTCCGCTCAGGCTGTGGAAAAGAAACGCTGGTCTTAATGCAGGAGGTACATCATAATGAATAACGAAATCAAGTCCTCCTTCAGGACAAAAACCTTCCGCGCCGGCGGATACAACCTCGCGCTTATCGCAGCCGTTGCTGCAATAATAATAATTGTCAACGTTGTGGTAAATTCTCTTCCCGAAATCTATACGAAAATAGATACTTCCTCCACGGCTCTCTATTCGATCACTCCCGAAACCGAGGAAATCGTAAAATCCATCGGAGAGGACGTTACCGTTTATTTCATTTCTACCACCGGAGCCGAAGATTCCACCCTTGTCGAGCTTCTCGGACGTTATACCTCGCTCAACAGCCATATTAAGGTGAAATATATCGACCCTGCGTCGAATCCGAATTTCACATCGAAGTATACCTCGGATAACCTCAGCGAATCCAGTCTCATCTTCGAAAGCGCGCGCCGTTCAACGGTTGTGGACAATTATGACGTTTACCCCGTGGAATACTCCGAAGAAGAACTCTATAACTACTATTATTACGGTCAGCAGCCTTCCGGAACGACTTCCTTTGACGGCGAAGGCAAGATAACGAGCGCGCTCATGTATGTTACCTCCGACAAGATACCGGTAGTCTATATGCTTGCGGGTCACGGCGAAGCCGAGCTCGACGAGACATACAGCGGCTATGTGTCGGATGACAATATCGTAGTCGAGCCTCTTTCGCTTCTTGTTGAGGACAGTATGCCCGAAGACGCTCAGGCAATCATAATAAACAATCCCAAATCTGATATAAACAGCGACGAGCTTCAGATGCTCCGCGCTTATCTTGACAACGGCGGAAAGCTCATCATCACAACAGGATATGATACTCCTGAGCTTGCCAACCTCTTCACCATAACCTCCGAATACGGCGCAAACCGCTCGGAAGGTCTTATCGTGGAAGGCAACCGCAACTACTACACCGGCGGTTATCCCTATTTCATTCTTCCCAAGATAGCTTCCACCGGGATCTCATCGCTCATTTCCAATTCCAATATGTACGTTCTCATGCCCTATGCTCACGGGATCACAAAGAATACCGAAGCTGTCGGAGACGATCTCAGCTATACCGCTCTGCTTTCTTCTTCCGCTGCGGCATATCTCAAGGATGTGACCGACGAGAACGTCAGCCTCGAACACCTTGACTCCGATCCCACCGGAAGCGTTGACCTCGGAGTTATGCTCACAGACAACAGCACCGGCGGTACGGTGATCTGGTTCTCCAGCCCCTATATCCTCGATTCAAGCATTGACAGCTACATTTCGGGCGGCAACTCCACCTATTTCCTCGCTTCTCTCGGTTATATCTGCGAAAAGCCCGCGTCTGTCACCATAGCCTCCAAGAGTATGCAGATTCAGGCGCTTGTCATTGATGACGCCGCTTCCAATATCTGGGGAGCTGTCTTCACAGTGATCATTCCTCTCGGCGTGCTTGTCGGAGGAGGCATTTACTGGTATAAGAGAAGAAAGGCATAATTCATGAAGAATAACAAAGGCGCGAAGCTCCTTCTCCTGATATCGGTCATCGCGATCCTGCTTTTGGTATATTTTCTCGTAATACCCAAGCTCAACAAACCTGCCGAGGTCGCAGAGGAACCCGATGAGTCTGTTGTCATTGCGGATTACAAATCCGATGATCTGACTGCGTTCTCCTACACCTGCGCGGAAAAGGATGTTTCTTTCAGCTTCAGCTACAAGTCCTCCACCTACTCATGGTATCTCGCGGACGACACAAATTTCCCGGTAGATCAGGAACAGCTGGGTGAGATGTCGGGAGCTCTGCTCAAGATAACCGCGGACAGAAGTCTCGGCACGGATTCCATATCCCGCGAGGACGCAGGTCTCACCTCTCCGGCATATACCATAACGGCAAAATACGGAAAAACCGAAAAGACCTACTACATCGGAAACTACAACGGCTTCACACAGAGCTATTACTTCGCAGTCGAAGGCGACGATAACATCTATCTGATTTCCAACGGACTTGAAAGCTATTTCGGCTATACTCTGCTCCAGTTCGCCGCTTACGAAGATATTCCCGTAATGTCAACCGAAAACGTATCCTCATACGAGGTGCGCACCACGCTTGAGACCTACACCTATACCGACACCGCCCATATCACATATCTGAATTCTCTCTATATTTCGGGCTGTGTCGAATACAATCCCGACGCCGATGCGCTTGCCGCTTACATGCTCGACAGCAATGCCTCGACCATTACGGTCAACTACACCGAGACTCTTGCCGTACAGAACGAAGACGCGTCGATCACAGACGGCGCGGGAATAGAAGTTCAGCATCAGTTTACAGTGAAGGTCGGCGCGCTGTGCGACGGAGACGATTCAAAGCGTTATGTCATGCTCAACGATTCTCCTCTGGTTTACAAGATGTCTGCTTCCACTCTCGAAAGCATTATGACGCATACCGAAGAATCTGCCGTGACGACAGCAGAAGAAGCATAATCAACACCAAAAAAGACTCATTGCGGCTCTGTCCGCAGTGAGTTTTGTTATTCCTGAGATTATATGAGGTGATCATGTTTACAAATTCGGAAATATTGAATATAGCAATGAGTCAGTCAGCGCTGGATATAAACGCGGACACTTCCGATTTCACAAAAAGCGAAAACGTTGTGGTAAGGTCTGAGATCGGTCCCCTTGCCAGAAAATACTACAAAGAGCCTGTAGCCTGCAATCTTGTTTCATACGGAAGCAATATTGTCGCCTCGGTCAGAGACGAATACGCCGATATTGTAAGGGAATATATCGGAAAATACACCTACTATCACTGCTTCGAGACGCCTAATATGCACTGGCTCGACGACAGACTCGCCGTATACGGACAGCGTGTATGCTTCATGGCGGAGTATTTTCTTCCCGATACCGACAAGCCGGAAAGACGCTGCTGCGGGTATGAGCTCAGAGTGCTGCACAGCGAAGATTTCGCGGAGCTGTACCTTCCGCAGTGGAGCAACGCCCTCTGCGAAAGCAGAAAAGAGCTTGACGTACTTGGCGTAGGAGCTTACGACGGGGATAAGCTCGTCGGTTTTGCCGGATGCTCGGCAGACTGCGAGGATATGTGGCAGATAGGAGTTGACGTGCTGCCCGAATACCGCAGAAAAGGTATCGGCTCGGCTGTTACCTCAAATCTCGCGCTCGAAATACTTGAACGAGGCAAAGTGCCCTTTTATTGCTGTGCGTGGTCGAATATAGCCTCCGCGAGAAACGCGGTCAGAAGCGGCTTTCTTCCCGCGTGGGTCGAAATGACCGCGAAGCCCGCCGAAATCGTAAACGGGTACAACGCATAACCGGTTTTATGATTTCTGCTTTTATGCGGAATGGTGTATACTTTTTTCGTTTTCCGTGGTATAATAACATGAAATAATTACGAATATCGCTTCCATTATCGGTAAGATCGAAAACAATATCAAAGCCGACATGGGCGACTGATTTCATACAGTACAGTATAACAGAGCGGGCTTTCCGATGATCGTTTCCGGAAAGCCCGCGGTTTTATTATTCGCCTGTTATCTCCGCTATTCTTTCTGCACACTTCTCAGCAAGAGAATCCAGCGCTTCGTCGTCAGTCGGGAAGCCACGGCAGGAGTTCGGCTTCCGGAAATTCGGAGATCCCGACACATTCGGATCCTGTCCTCCTCCGGGAAGGTACTGCCAGTCTTTTCCGCCTTCACCGTACCGTATATAGATACGTTCCTCCGCGCATACGGTGCATTTCCTGCCGACGGATATTATTCTGTATTCCCTGCGCCTGTTATTCGGGTCATGGTAATGCTTGAAGCTGTCATCTCCCTCGCCGCACAGCTCCGCCTCGCCGAATCCCCGGCGTATAAGAGCGTTATGAAGTTTTTCGGCAAAAAGCTCAATTACCGAACTGCCAATAACCGCTCCGCATTTCGGAGGTTCGGCAGATTCGATCAGCGAGACAAAGCGTGTTCTTCCGTTTTCCCCGTTCCAGCCCGCGCTGCACGGGTGATTTACATAGTCGATCATTTCTTTACGATTGTCCGCGGCTCCGCGGTACGAGCAATATGCGTCGTAAGCTTTTTTTGACAGAAAGATTATCTTGCGCGGCTTGAGTATGTCAAAAATCTCATCAGCGATTTTCCCAGCGTACAGTGCTTCGTCGATTATTGATTTGTCAAGAGCATCGAAAGTTGCCCCCGCGGAGGCTGTCGGACGCTGAAAATAATTAAAAAACGCGGTCATGCAGAACGCCGATCTGTCTGACGGACAGTATTCAGGAAAGCTGTTTCGTATTATTTCGGCGGGATACTGAAATATGTGATGAGCCTGCGTGGTTATTCCGCACAGATAATTGTTTACGATCTCACGGGTATTGAACCAGCCGGTAAATTCTTCGGGCGTCAGACGAGCAGACGCATTGATCCATGTTTCGCCTGCCGATTCGTTATACCAGTTTTCAAATATGTCCTTTATGTTCACATAATGACTTTCGCCGATGAGAATGATTCCAAAATCTCTGTAGTGCGCCCCCACATAAGGAAGCAGCTCCGGATGAAGCGTGAAGTGCCTTATCTTTTTTAATTCTTCGTCATAGGAACAGTCGATAAAAGCTCTGTACATTTTTCTGACCATATTTTCGTGTCGTATGATGATTCTTTCCCTGTACGGGAAATGGTATCATATTTCAAAGCAAAAGTCAATAATATGTGATATGCGCTTAGGTAATCTGCGCGCATTTTCGCAGAAACAGCTGCATGGTACGGTGCGGGATCCATGAGCAAACAAGCTGTTTTACAGCATAATACAATAAAAAAGCCACTCTTTCAAGTGGCTGTATGAATGGTGGAGACGAGGGGGCTCGAACCCATGACCTCTCGGATGTGAACCGAACGCTCTGACCAGCTGAGCTACGCCTCCGTAAACCCGACCTTTACGGCCGGAAAATATTCAATTCAAATCAATCGACGAACCTGAAAACCGCTGTTATTATCGCAAACGCTACCGGAACGGTGAGAAGCGAAACAACGTTGGAAACGAAACAGGACTGTGCGCCTGTTTTGCTGTCACCGCCGAAAGCCTCTGGGAACACGATATTGTTCAGACCCATGGGAAGGCAGAGCATACAGCAGGAAAGCGTTGCGATATATCCGTCCAACCTGATAAAATACATAATCAAACCGGCAGCAAACGGAATCGCAATAAGTCTGATGAGAGCCGCAACGTACATCTTCGGACTGCTGAGCATCTCTTTTATCGGACTCTTGGCAAGCACCATACCTGTGAGCAGCATCGCTATCGGACCCATACAGTTTTTGGCGTTTGTGATAACTCCGCCGACAACCGAAGGAATCGGTACGCCGATCAGACCCACCGCGCCGCCTATGAGTACCGAGATAAGCACCGGATTTATCAGCTTGCTGAGTTTGAGCTCGTGCTTAGGATTGAGCATGTAAATGCCAACCGTATATATGAATATGTTCAGCGGAATGCAGAACACCATATAGTCGAGAAGCACAGCCTCGCCGAATATGGCGGAAATAAGCGGATAACCGATATAACCGGTATTCGGGATCGTAAACGCATAGCTGTATACCGCGCGGGTATCGGGATTGTCAGAAAACAGTCTCGCAAGCACCTGCGAAAGTCCGAAGGTCACGATCACTATGACAAACGACGCGATTATGAGAGGATATTCCCTTGACAGTCTGTCTGTCGTAAGATTTGAGGACATGGTATCGAAGGTATACGCCGGAAGGAGTATATAGAGCTCCAGCTTTGACAGAGTCTTCGACGCATTGTCGGGAACCAGCTTCAGTTTGCCGAAAGCATAGCCTATCGCAATGAATATGAAAAGTATCGCCATCTGCGACAGCGTAACACTCAGCATCTGGAGCATAATGCGGACCATCCTCTTTATTTTACATGTTTATTATACCACCGTTTTACCGCCGTGTCAATAGTAAATCCAAATAATCCGTCAAACATCGACAAAAAGCATTCAAAGCGCAATATATCGTTCAGGAATTATTCCATATATTTCGATTGATTTGAATGCACCGCAATGGTATAATAGATTTCGGAGCGTTGACAGACGATCGCCTGACGACATCGGTATGAAATAATTACCGCATTGTACGGGCTGAAATCGCCGCAGACGCGGAATCATCTGTTCCGCGCCGCTCAGAACCATACCGACCGACAATAATAACATGAACATTGCAAATTTGCTTACAGGACTGCGGATAGTATTCAGCTCCGCCCTTCTCTTCACGCCCGCAGACTCCGCGTTGTTCGCGGCATTCTATATCCTGGCGGGACTTACGGATATTTTTGACGGTTATGCCGCGAGAAAGCTGAACATCGTTTCCGAATTCGGCTCGCG
>JAZQNC010000126.1:0-5585 GCA_045627165.1 Eubacteriales bacterium | reverse complement strand
CAGGGTTTGTCGAGGTCGATATACTCGACGGGGTCATAGCTCTGGATGTAGCCCTTGGAGAGAAGGGTGGTAGTGTCTATGCAGAATACTCCGGCGATCTGTATCTCGTCGTCGCCCGCGGTGATGAAGGGAATGAGAGCGTTGGCGGCGGGATAGCTGTTGGTCATAACGGTCTGAGAAACGGAAACGTCGAGAGCTTCGGAGGTCTTTTCGATGGTCTGATACTGGGCGTCGTTGAGCACCTCGCCGGTTATCGCTTCCATGATAAGGGAATTGCGGGCATTGGGGTTTTCCACCGTGCCGAATACGAAGGACGCGCCGTCAAAGGTGAGGTCTGAGGGAATGTCGGGGGTAAGCTCGGTCTCGGCTTCCTCGGCTTCGCCGGATGTGCCGACGTTCGGAGCGTCGTCGGATGAGATTTCGGGGGCTTCCGCGCAGGCCGCCATAAGCATGGCCGCCATGAGCAGTATCGCAGTGAGTTTTTTCATGTTGCCGTTCTCCTTAGAATAAGTATTATATTGTTGAATTCGTTTATCGCGCATTATCCGGAAGGATTCCTTTAACCCTGTCGTCTCCCTGCGGGCGGATTAAAGCTCGTCGAGGGTGAGAGAGAAGGCGGGAAGCAGATGGACGATGAAGTAGTCGAGCTCCTCGAAGGAATGGGAGCAGAGCCAGTCGTAGACGGAGTTTTTTGCGGAGCGGAACTCGGTGTTGCCGCTCTTTTCTTCCTCGATGCATTTGATATAGGCGCAGAGACGGTCGGCGGCCTTGACTATGCGCAGAGCTTCGGGAGAGAAGGAGGACTCGTCGAGGTATTTTGAATATGCGGGGCGAAGCTCGGCGGGGAGCTTTGAAAGCAGAGCCGCGGAAGCGTTCTTTTCTATCTCGCCGTAGGAGGAACGGAGATCGCGGCTGTAGTATTTGATGGGAGTGGGAAGGTCGCCGGTGATGACCTCGGCGGCGTCGTGGTAGAGAGCGCAGAGCACTATCTCTGAAAGGTCGTAGCTTCTGCCGTAGACGGCATTGCCTATCTCGCACAGAGCGTGGGCGATGAAGGCGCACTCGGCGGTATGGGAGGAAAGGTTCTCGTCGCTGGTGTTGCGCATCATTGCCCAGCGGCGGATGTATTTCTGACGGAAAAGAAGGGCGAAGAAGGTGTTGGAATCTCTTGTATCGGAAGTCAAGGCTGTTACCTCACGCATTTTTTTGTTGGATTTCTACGGGGATATTATAACGCCTCGGAGAGATATTGTCAACAGAAAAGGGAATACCGAGAGAAGGATTATGCTCCGTAAAAGCCGTTTGACGGGCGAAAAACGCCGGAAACGGCCGTTTCGAAAAGAATTTACAAAATATTCACAAGATTTCGAGGAACGAAAAGAACGGTAAAAATACGCGCATTTTATCAGAATCGGGGGTAAAAACGGTGAAAACCACTCCGGTAAAACCGACCGCGGACAGAAAATACGGTATTTCAAAAAGGTAAATAAAATTTACATATTTATGATGAAAACCCCTTGACAAAACGCGGGAAAAGCAGTATAATATATATACAATCTAATACAATTTCATTGATGTTCGATATGTGGGCGTGAGTTTGTGCAATATGCTGTACCGTGACAAAGAGCGGAGCATATAACAGCGGCTTTATGTGAAATTTCACCGATGAAAGCGTGAACGACGGGTGATAAAACGGTGATTTCGGGGCGATATGGCGGTCTTGACAATATGATTTGAATATGATATTATATTTAAGCGATTATTATGTCAAGATGTCCGAATTGCGCACATTTGACGGGATATTCGTTAAAATGCCGTATGCGGGGAACCCGGAAGGGCGGTCCCGGCCGGGCATATCACAAGTCACCTCATATATTATATATATCCTAGGGAGGAAAAATATCCATGAAAAAAGCGAAAACAACCAAGCTGTTGGCTCTTTTCCTGGTGATGGCTATGATTTTCACTTCCTTTACGGCGGTAATGATGGTAAGCGCCGCCGATGAAGAAGAAGCTGAAGAAGAGACGTCATCCGATGAGATCGACGGCAGCGCCCAGTACGGATATTCGCGTACGATGGATGAGGTACTGAACCTCATCGATGCAAAGTCGTATACGGATTATTCGGAAAAGTACAAGGACATTCCCAAGGGCACAAAGACCTATGAGATCATGTGCGCTACGGACTATGTTCCCGATCAGACTACCGCAGAGGTTGAAGTCCTCAAGAACTTTGAGGGCGCGGCTTCCGCTCTCAGAATGGGCAACGAGGGTCAGACGACCTTCTCTGTCAACATCAAGGAAGAGGGACGCTACGCGATATCTCTGGTCTACTATCCGGTAACAGGCTCCAACACCACGATGGAACGTATGCTCTTCATCGACGGACACATTCCGTTCTCCGAGGCGCGTTACTTCTATCTGCCCCGTGTATGGTCCTACGTTCTCGACGAAGAGGGCGGCTTCGACATCGACATCAACGGAAACAACATCCGTCCTGTCCGTGAAGAGAAGCCCGCTTGGCAGAACTACTACCTCCGTGACTGGCTGGGTTACACCATCGATCCCTTCGAGTTCTACTTCTCGGCAGGCGAGCATACCCTCACCTTCGAGGCAGCCCGCGAGCCGATGGTAATCGAAAAGATAATCATCTATCCTTACATTGAGGAAGCTCCCTACGAGGAAGTGCTCGCTCAGTGGAAGGCACAGGGTCTCAAGGAAGTTACGGGCGTCGAGCCTATCAAGGTTCAGGCAGAAAAGCCCGACACCATCTCCATTCAGAACATGTTCCCCTCCAACGACAGAACATCCTGTCTGACAGAGCCTCAGGACCCCACATGTATCCGATACAATATCATGGATTACGGTACCTGCGGACAGTGGATACGCTATAAGGTAGACGTTCCCGAGGAAGGTCTGTATTCAATCGTCGTCCGCTTCCGTCAGAACTCCCTTATCGGTATGTTCACATCCCGCCGTATCCGAATCAACGGCGAGATTCAGTTCCGCGAAGCCTCCTACTGCCGCTTCAAATACGACACGGGCTTCCAGAGCAAGCCTCTCAACAACGGCGAGACCGATTTCCTCTTCCACCTCAACAAGGGTGAGAACGAAATCGAGTTCGAGGTCGTAATCGGCGAGCTCACCTCCTACGTTTACGAGATAGAAGAAATGATCGAGGACCTCCGCGAAGCATACAACCAGATCCTCATGATCACAGGTCCTTCTCCCGACGCTTACCGTGACTACGGTTTCACACGTATAGTTCCCGAAGCTGTTCAGACCCTCGCGCGTTCCGCAAAGAGACTCTTTGAGATCGCAAACGAGATCAACGAGATATGCGGCGAGAAGGGCGACCAGACGGCGGCTCTCGAAACCTACGCAAAGCTGTTCAAGCTCATGGCTGAGGACGAGTACGAGATCGCCGGCAACTTCACCAACTTCAAGAACTACACAGTCAACCTTTCCAACTGGCTTTACTCCGCGCTTGCACAGCCCCTCAAGATGGACTTCTTTGTGATCCAGCCCGCGGACGAAAAGCTTCCTCAGGCTGTGGCAAACTTCTTCCAGGCTTCGTGGTTCGAGCTCAAGGCTTTCGTGGGTTCCTTCTTCATGGACTACACGACAATCGGTTTCCGCGTTTCCGACGACGTTGTATATGATGACAACATCACGATGTGGGCGTCCTCCGACCGTGAGACGATGCTTATCAGCCGTCGTATCATCGACTCCTACTTCACACCCGAATACAACATCGGTCTGACCATCAAGGTTATTTCCGCAGGTCTTACCGAGGCCATCATCGCAGGTATCGGTCCCGATATCGCCGGCATGGGTTCCACCGACTGTATCACATGGGGTCTGCGTACCGCAGTCGAGCCGCTTAACGATTTCGAAGGCTTCGACGAGGTAATGACATACTTCACCGACGCTGCGACAGTTCCGCTTACCCTTTACGGCACGACCTACGGTCTGCCCGAGTCCATGTCTTTCAACATGGTATTCTACCGCCTCGACGTTCTCGCCGAGCTCGGTCTTGAAATCCCCAAGACATGGCAGGATCTTTACGACATGCTCCCCGTTATCCAGAACAAGCACCTTGAGATCGGTCTTCCCATCGGTCTGGCGGGCACCAACGTGTTCCTGTATCAGCAGGGCATAGAGCTTTACAAGGATGACGGTATGAGAGTCAACCTCGACTCCAACGAAGCTCTTTCCGCATTCGAATCCTTCACGGACTTCTTCACCAAGTATTCCTGCAAGGCTTCATGGGATATGACACGTTTCCGTTCCGGTGATATTCCGATCATGATCGGCGACGCTGTCGGAACATATAACCTTCTTATGGGTTACTCCGAGCTCCGTGGTCTTTGGGAAATGGCTCCTCTTCTCGGTACGATCAACGAGGAAGGCGTCATCAACAATACATCCGTTACCGCAGTTTCCGCGATCATCATTCCTCGCGGAGCAAACAACCCCGAGTCTTCCTGGAAGTACCTCAAGTGGAACGCAACCGCTGATACAAAGCAGCGCTACGTAAACGAGACCATCGCCGTTTCCGCTCCTACGACAAAGGTTGCAACTCCTAACCTCGAAGTCTTCCTTAACCAGCCCTGGACAACAGCTGAGTATTCCGCAATCTCCACACAGCTCAATGCCCTCCGCGCAGTTCCCGAGTATCCCGGCGGATACATCGTTACACAGTACGTTTCCAACGCTTTCTATGATGTTTATAACAACAATACAGAGCCTTCCAACGCAATGCTCGACCGTATTTACGATATGAACAAGGAAATCTCCCGTAAGCGTAACGAATTCAAGATGCAGTCCTATGAAGACTGGGCTGCAGAGCAGGCCGGTACACAGGAATAATCACGTACCGCATTTTCAGTAAAAATTAATTTGTTGGCAGTTCGCCGCCGTCCGGCGGACTGCCGGCAGGCAAATAATTATAAGGAGAGGATTTCTTATGCCAGAGAATACGGCTGTTAAGGAAACAAAAAAGCCTAAGGTCGAAAAGTCCCGCAAGGAAATGACCAAGGCTGAGTGGACCTGGCACGAAATGAAGAGAACAAAAGTCGGCTATATCATGGTCGCTCCGTTCCTCATCATGTTCACGGTCTTCACAGTTGTTCCCGTTGTATTATCAATACTTCTCAGCTTCACAAACTTCAATATGCTGCAGTGGCCGCAGTTCACCTTCATGGATAACTACGTCCGCCTGTTCCTCGATGACGACCTCTTTATGACAGCCATCAAGAACACTCTTATCTTCGCTGTAGCAACCGGTCCTACCTCGTACATACTCTCGTTCATGGTCGCATGGTTCATCAACGAGCTTTCTCCGAGAGTAAGATCTCTTGTAACCCTTATCTTCTACGCACCCTCCATTTCCGGTATGATCTACATGGTATGGGGTATCATCTTCCAGGGCGACGTTTACGGCTACGTTAACGGCTGGCTCATGAAGATGGGTCTTATCGATACTCCTATCCTGTTCTTCCAGAACGCATCCTACGTTGTTCCGCTTTGTATCATGGTTGCCCTCTGGACATCCCTCGGTACAGCGTTCCTGTCCTTCATCG
>JAZQNC010000125.1:0-3220 GCA_045627165.1 Eubacteriales bacterium | reverse complement strand
GATATCTTCTGCGTATACCGTCAGAGCTGCGAGCGAAATAATGATAAGCGCAAGAAGTATCGTGTAAAAAGCGGGCCTGAAAGAACGTGATCCAAAGTGTTTCATAAGGCGCTCCCCTTTGAGTTATTCGTTTTTTTGCAGCATACCTGTACAATAACCGTATCCTGCAATATTATAGCACAGAAAATGTTAAAATTCAAGTAATTTCGGTAAAGGAATTTTACCGGTAACAATTATATTACAATTATTATATTATGCATAGATACGGTGTGCCGGACACCGGTGTGGATCTGTCCCGGATCATGCGCCGCAGGGCTTTTCTTCGCCGTTTTCAACGGTGTAAACCTTTCCTCCGCAGGACAGTGTTCCGGTCATAACGCCGTCATGAAAAACAGCTGCGGCGTTGTTCTCGATGCACAGCCACTTCATATCGCGGTCGGCTCCCGTCAGTCCGGAAAGAAAATCCACCCGCCTTTCGTTGTAGTGCGGGCATATTCCGTATTCAAGCACCCCCATACCGTCGGTGAAGCGGTAGAGCTCATCGCCGTTTGATGCCGAGTCTGTGTACATTCTCTTTCCCCAGAAAATGGCTCCGGCGGAAAGACCGCAGATCATCACGCCTCTGAGGTATGCGTCGTCTATCAGCGAATAAAGACCGCTTTCCTTCCAGCTTTCCAGCATGAACAGCGTATCTCCTCCTCCGATGTATACCATGTCGGCGGCGTTGAATTTGCCGATAAGCTTTTCACGCTCCGTCTTTGTGAAGACTGTGAGCGCCACGTCGGTTTTCAGTCCCAGCTTTCCGGTGTAGGTTTTGTGAAAGGTGTTGTAGTAGGGCATGTAGTCGTGGCTTGCGGTGCCGATAAAGAGGGCGTTTGGACGCGCGCCTTCACCTCTTACCTCTTCGGCTCTCTTTTTGGCAAGTCCGGCGATCTGGCGGTCAAGCTCAAGGGTCTCGAAGGAACGTATCTCTCCCCCTCCGATGAGTATTCTTGTTTTTGCGTTGTCTTCCATGGTGTTCCGCCTTTCGTCTCAGCGCGAGACGCGCCCGCCGCGTCCTGCCGCGCAGGCCTCTATTTCCTCTGCCGTGCAGAGCGAGAAATCACCGTGTATCGAGTGCTTGAGAGCTTCGGATGCCGCGGCAAAATTGACAGCGTGCTGACCGTCATATCCCATTCCCTCTGAGAAGAGAAGTCCCGCGTCAAAGGCGTCGCCTCCGCCGATACGGTCAACCACGTGGATGTCGTATATGTCGGAGAGAAAATATTCGCCGCCGCGGTAAAGCAGAGCTCCGATGCGGCAGTCGGAGGCCGAAACGGTCGAGCGCAGGGTTATTGCGACCTCTCCGCAGCCGTATATGCGCGAAATCTCGCCCGCCGCGTATTTGTAGCTTTCGATATCGGATATGCCGTCGCCATCGGCTCCCTTGGAATCAGGAGCCTTCACTCCGAGGATGAGAGCGGCGTGCTCCTCGTTGGCGATACAGATATCGGTCATGGAGATCAGCGGCTTCATCACCGCAGCCGCCTTTTCGGCGCTCCACAGCTTCGAGCGGTAATTCAGATCGCAGGAAACCTTCACTCCGAGCTTTTTCGCGCTCTCACAGGCTCGGCGGCAGCTCTCGGCGGCGCTGTCGGATATGGCGGCGGTAATGCCGGTGAAGTGGAATACATCGGCTCCGCGTAGTATGCTGTCCCAGTTGTAGAGGTCGGGAGAGGCTTCGGCGGCGGAGGAATGGGCGCGGTCGTAGATGACCTTGCCGCCTCTCGGTCCTCCTCCGTTTTCAAGATAATATATACCCACTCTGTCTCCGCAGCGGACGATATTGCCCGTTCCGACGCCGTAACGGCGCAGAGTGTTGAGGCACAGCTGACCTATCTCATGGTCGGGCAGAGCGGTGACGAAATCAACGCCGCAGCCGCCGTTCATCGCGGCAAGAGCTATTCCCACGTTTGCCTCCGCGCCGCCGACATACATTTCGAGGACGGAGGACTGAACGAAGCGTTCGAAGCGGGGAGGATTGAGGCGGAGCAGAAGCTCGCCGAAGCATACAGTTTTCATATTGCGTTCACTTTCTCTGTTTGCGTTATTTACACAATATAATAGCCGTTTGTGTGATTTTTGGTGTAGAATAAATATGGACAATTTGTTACATTATCGTAAACATAATCGAAGGTTATTGACTTATTTCAAAAAAAATGCGATAATTAGGGCACAATATTTTTGGAGGTATACCAACAATGACTAAACTCAAAAGAAGCCTCGTAGCACTGCTCGCCATCGCCTGCATGCTCGTTGCAGCACTCCCCGTTTCTGCTCTTTACACGGTTGCAGAGACAGACATGAACGCTTTCTTCGGCGATTCTCTCTGGGCTACCAACCAGGTTGAAGACCTCGCAATCAACGACGACGGTATGCTTGAGTGCACATCTGTCGGCGGCGACCCCTTCTTCGGCTACAACACTTCCATCAGTGCAGCCGCAGTTAAGGAAATCGAAATCCGTTTCTTCTGCGAGAACTTCGCAAACTTCCAGCTTTTCTTCCTCAGCGACGTAACAGGCGGCCTCTCCGAGGCTAACTCCTTCAAGGCTGACATGACAGACGCTGCAGTTGACGCTGACGGTTTCGCAACCCTCTCAATCAACACAGCTGACTGCGAAGGCTGGCAGGGCAACATCACACTCGTTCGTCTTGACCCCACCAACAAGGAAGGCAAGATCGTAGTTGACTACGTTAAGTTCCTCACAGACGTTCTCAACGTAAAGACAATCGACTTCACACAGGGTGCTCCCTTCAACGCAGCTAACGTAAACAAGCTCTTCAACGTAAACGGCACACTTATCGTATACGCTAAGGGCGAAGGCCGCGTAGACCCCTACCTCAACTATGCAGAAGAGCTCAATCTTGACGCTGATTCCGTAAACGCAATCCACTTCAAGATGAAGACCACAGCTAAGGCTGATCAGCTCAAGATCTACTTCACAACCGAGACAATCGGCTGGTCCGAGGCTGCTTCCCTTTCCGTTAAGCTTTCCGAGACAAAGAAGGACGCTCACGGCTGGTACGACGTTGAGTTCGATACCAAGGCATGCGAAGAGTGGAAGGGCACAATCACATCCTTCCGTCTTGACCCCGTAGAAGCTACCGGTACAACAACATACCAGAACATCTACTTTGACCGCGCTACAGTAGCTCAGCAGAACGCAGTTGCTCCCGCAGC
>JAZQNC010000124.1:0-3060 GCA_045627165.1 Eubacteriales bacterium | reverse complement strand
GTCATTCATCGTTTTCGTGAGCATGTCGGTGTACGGACTGCTGTACGCTCCGTTTGCACTCGTAGCCGCATTACCGGCACCAACAGGCGATGAAATGTGCTTATACGCCGTCGTTGCCAGACCTCTCATCGCGTCTGATACTGTTCCGATCCTCTGTGATATAGGCGTCACGGCCAGCTGCTGACTCGTGCCGTCATATTTTAATAACGCGTTCTCCAGCGCGCCGTCTTCATTTTTCTTTTTTATCGTCGCCATTGCCTTCTGCCTCCCTGCTGATGGTGTTTATTGCCCTCTCTGTTTCCGCCGCTAATGTATCCAAATATTCGTATATTGCGCGAATAAACGGCATTAAGTGCGTGTATTCCGCCCTTCTTATGCGCGGTAAGTGTACCGATCTCATGCTGTATCACTCCCCGCAGAAAAAGTCTTAGTTAAACTGTATATGTGTGCTTCGCCCGTACCTTCGAGACGTATCCTTACGTGGTCGGCTCTTTTCATCCGAAGAGGGATCGTGAAGCTCGTCAACTTTGTTCCGATGAGCTCCGCCACTCTTTCCCATTCACGGGATGAATCATATTGCACCCTGATGCGGCACGTGCTTTGCGGCGCCAGCGCCATGCGGATATGTATCTGCGAAACGTATTTTTTCTCCGCCATATACAAATCGATCATTCCGCTCTCGGCGTACCATTCGACGTCTTCCGTTGAATTTTCTCTGTACCGCGTGGAGTATACGTCGTTCCCGGTGAGATAGAATATATCATCATCCACAACGACCATCTGTTCCACCTGCGGCATATTTTCACGGTGAAGGATCCCCGTGCCCGTATCATGCACGAACATATACGGCTGCCCGTCTTTTGTGCACGTAAGATAATATTTGTTATAGCTGAACACTCCGCAGGCTGGAGCTGTAAACTTATCGCGCCCGAATGCGTCGTACAGTTTCGCCGGATAAGAACCGTTGAACACATATATCCCGTCTTTGCTCAGATAGTATGCGTAGCCGTTGTGTGTGGCGAGCGTTTTATTGCATCCGGTCTGTACGCCCGTGCCGGTCACGGTCTCAAGAGTGTAATTCGACGGATAATCACCGTATATCGTATGGATACAATGCTCTCGGAAGAACACCGGCTTGTCGTTCAGCGTGATCGCCCCGGTGAATTCCTCATCCTGACCGAGAGAAACTGTGTATGAATCCACGGAAGTACCTGCATAGTAATTCCAGTTACGAAAATCTCCGAGCTTTGAAGCCTGTATCTCGTTGATTTCCGATCTTCCTTGTCCGTATCGGCAGCCCCAAAGCCTGTTCCCGGCTACGGTCATGTAATCTAAATTCGGCATTTTTACGTCCGCTTGAAAATATCCGTCCGTCTGCGTTGCCGGTTCGTCTATGATTTCTGTCACAACGATATACGGATTATCGCCGTCTATGCCTGTCGCCCATATCGGATAGTACGCCTCAGGCAATGGTCCGGCCATAAGATGTACTGAATCACCTTTTTCAAACGCGTTCAGTCCTTCGGCGGTGATCTTGACGTATGTGGATATTGTTTCCCATATTTCCGCGCTCAATGAATATTTCTTGAGAACGTGCGGCGTTGATGATGTGTCTATCCACAGATCGCCGTTTTCAGGGTTCTCAGGTAATTCAGTTTCAATATTAGTGTACTCGTTTCCCTCGATATCGCACAATGCATAGGTCACCGGGTTTTCATCGGAAGGATTAAAATAAACGATTCTGTCTATGTTTCCGTGGTCAAAATGATGAAACAGATCGCCGTCTGTCGCAAGGTTTACCCATATTCTGTCAGGGAAAATGAGTATGTAACTGCCGAATTTTATGACCTGCCGGTATACCGTCTCATCGTAGCTCGTTTCTCCGAGATCCATTCTCGCCAAGCTCTGCGTGTAGTCATAACTAAGATAGAGGTGATCGTTCAGCAGAGGCTTGTGTACATATAACTGGAGCAGTGTATCCTCATACACAGTTATTCCCTGCGTCGGATAATATCTTCCTATCAACGGCTCTGCGTTATGCCGATAAGAATCCCTTTTCTTTCTTACGCTCAACACAGGGTAATCGTCCGATACTACGTTCATATCGTCGTAAAATTCACCGTCTCCTATACGAAGGTTGTGATTATATCCCTTGAAAGCGTTGATCGCTTTCTGCTTCTGCTTAATCGGAGAGAGGGAAGGGTAATGAATCATGGCACCAGCCTCCGTTATAATTTATACGCTCGCGTTTTGCGGAATGATTGCGAAAATAATCTTCCTTAAACGCGGTAAATTCCGAGTTAAAAAGAGCAATGCTGTTGTTGTACCTGTCTATTTCCCCGTTCCAATAATCGATCATTGCTTCCAGCCAGTATATATATATTGACTCATAGGGGAACGGGATAACAAGTGTTCTGTCAAGTCCTTCATCATTGTACGGAACAAACTCCGTATGGCTATTGAGAAAGACGTCAATAATTTCGCGGAGCACTCTTCCGTCGAGATCGGAAAGCCATCTTAATTTATCTTCCCGCGAAAATGTATTCGGTTTCAGCTTATCGACAATGTCAATTACTTCTATGACTTTCATGTTGTGTCCCTCTTCAAAAAAAAGGGGCTTGTTCCAGCCCCTTTTTTCACTTTGTTTTACAGACGGCTAACCTGTTCGCCCATTCTCTGCATTTCGGCGTCGTATGCGTACGCGACTTCTTCCATTTCTTCCTTATGACGGAGCACCTCTGCTACCGCTTTCGGTATCTCTACAGGCTTTCCTTTCGGGATAAGATAGGTTGAACCGTTTACGCCTACGAATTCCGCATCGTCGTTAACGCCGTTTCTCGGAAGTCTGACAATGACTTTTTCCTCGGTGACAGTTTCGTCTGCTGTTTTGTTGTTCTTAGCCATTTTTTATTACTCCTTTCTTTTTACGGGAGCAGGCAGGAGAAAGGATAAAACCTGCCCGCTCTCCGTATATCCACAGCTTTTGCTATGAATATCAGTTAGACATGTTCTTTGCCTCGCCCCACGAAGAGCCGCATTCCACGCGGAGAATATAGGGCT
>JAZQNC010000123.1:0-9755 GCA_045627165.1 Eubacteriales bacterium | reverse complement strand
CGTAATTTACTCAGTCAACGAGAGCGAGAATATCGCCGACGCGAACGATTGTGTATTCCTCATTGCCGCACTTGACTTCGGTTCCGGAATACTTGCTTGTGATTACCTTGTCGCCGGGCTTAACGGTCATAACGACTTCCTTGCCGTCAACCATTCCGCCGGGGCCTACTGCGATGACCTCAGCAACCTGGGGCTTTTCCTTTGCGGCGCTTGTAAGAATGATGCCGCCCTTTGTGGTCTCTTCAGCTTCTACGAGCTTGATAACAACACGATCTGCCAAAGGCTTAATGTTCATTATAGAACCTCCTGATATGTTAAAGATAAGATTTACTTTTTGAATTCCGCGACCGGACTCAGCTTTGTGTTTAGCACTCATATTGTCTGAGTGCCAATCAACATGTAATATTGTAATATTATTTCTCCCAAAAATCAAGCCTTTTCCATATAGTTTACGGGAAATTAACAATTATGAAAAATATCCCGCAATATATCTTATATGCGGTGTTTAGCACTCACTTATTCGGCGTGCTTAATTACAAGCATATTATCATCCGGAATACTATTTTCGGGCTGTCTGAAACCGAATCTTGACTTTTACACCCTCCTATGATATAATAATCACAAGAAAAGCACCGTAATATCGTAATAAACACTCATACAGAAAGGCAATCAGCATGGAACAGGAATATATAGGCAATGTAAATCAGCTTTTTGAAGTCCGTCCCTACCGCATGACCGGCGGACGCAGCGAGGGAATACTCGCTGTCGATATCTGGAACGGCGGAGATCTTTCCTTTACCGTAGTGCCCGACCGCGGAATGGATATCTTTACTCTCCGCTACAAGGGACATAACCTCAGTTATCTTACTCCCGCAGGCTCGGTGGCTCCTCAGTATTACAACGACGTCAGATCCAAATGGCTCCGTTCCTTCGGCGGCGGTTTCTTCGTGACCTGCGGACTGCAGAACATAGGCAATTCCGACACACAGGACCCCGAGCTTTCGGTACACGGACGAATTTCAAATACTCCAGCCGAGAATTTCTGCATTGAGAAAGCTGACGACGGCTGCTCGGTAAAGCTTACAGGCACAATGCGCGAGGCGATAATCTTCGGAGTCAAGCTCTCGCTGAAGAGAACCATCGAGTGCGCAAGAGGAGAAAACAGGATAACCATCACCGACGTTATCACGAATGAAGATTTCCGCAAAGCGCCCGTATCTATTCTCTATCACTTCAATATGGGTTATCCGCTTCTCACCGAGAGCGCAGTTCCCTATATCCCGGCATACAAATCCGAGCCCCGCGACGAACACGCCGCGACAGATCCCGACTGGAAGAAGGTTCTCTCTCCCGTTCCGGATTTCCAGGAGATGTGCTGGTATCATTACCTTGACGAAAAGGTTATCGGCATAGACAATCCGGATATCGACACCTCCGTGCGTATCGCTTTTGATTCGCCCATCCTCGACCGCGTTGTTCAGTGGAGAATGTTCGGCTCCGCTGATTATGTAATGGGACTCGAACCCGCGTCCTGCACTCTTGAAGGCAGGACCGACGCCGTGGAAAACGGCTCGCAGAAATATATCGAAGCCCGTTCTTCCATAACAAACCGCCTCGTCATCACCTTTGACTCGGTAGACAGATAATATTTCGGTTATGACAAACAAAACTGCAAAAGCGGAGCTTAACCCGCTTGAGGGATTCTACAGGCTGTTCATAATCCCATCCTGCGTATATTTTTCACTGACCGTATTTCTTACGACTCTTTTTTACACTCTTGCCATCGGTCCCGGAAGCGCCATTGACGTAAAGACTCTGCTCTGGTACTGGGTATTCTCCATGGCCCTCGCCGCTCTCGGTCTCATATTCCGCATAGATTCTCTTGTCAGACCGCTCAAGGTGCTTTTCCACTGGCTCGGAATGGTCGTACTGCTGATCATTGTCCTCGCGGCGGCAGGCAGCGGAACGATTTCGGGCTCCACCGGCGTTATACTCGTGATCGGCGGCTCGATACTGTACTTTGTTCTTGCGGGAATATATCTGCTTGCGAAAAAGCTCATCCCCGAAAAGGCTATGAACTATATTTCAAAGGTATTCGTATATTTTTCCTTCGCGCTCATTCTTTCCGAAATACTTACCTATGCGGTGGCGGTCGCCGACAGCGCTCCCACGCTGACAAATCAGCTGTACTTCCTTATCTTCGCCGTTCTCGCGGCGGCAGCCGAATATATATTCAGAATGAAATCGGGACTGTTCTTCCGTGTTCTCATCCACTATCTGGTATTCATGCTGCTCATTATCGTATGCTTCTTCATCCTCGCTCACGCATACGTGGAATATCTCGATATTCTCCTGTCGGCGGTCGTAATAACCGTGGTGTATTTCTTCATCACCGCGGTAGTGCTTATGATCTCCGGCGGATTAAGAAAAGCCGAAAATACGGAAGAAAAATACCGTCAGCAGTTCAACAGATAAGCCCTGAAAATCGCATATACATCTTAGCACGGGTCTGCAGCCCGTGCTATTTTGTTTATAAAAATTCTATTATTATGTATTGTTATATGCATTGTTTTGTGGTATAATTATTATGTATATTTGTAACTGCACCCGAAAGGAATAATGTTTATATGAAATACTGCGTTCTGATATGTGACGGCATGGCTGATTATCCGATTGATGCTCTCAGCGGAAAGACACCTATGGAATGCGCAAAAAAGCCCTGTATGGATATGCTCGCAAAAAAGGCGTTCTGCGGCACGGTCTCCAATGTGCCTGACGGAATGGTACCCGAAAGCGATACCGCCAATCTTGCGATACTGTCCTACGACCCCGCGATTTATTCTAAGGGACGTTCACCCCTCGAAGCAATGTCCATGGGTCTGGAAATGGATCCCGACACCACGGCTTTCCGATGCAATATAGTAACGATAAGCGAAAACGGTCTGCCCTATGAGCAGGAAACCATGATAGACCACAGCTCGGATGAAATAACCACCGCCGAAGCGGACGAGCTTATAAAGGCGCTCAACGCCGAATTCGGCACTGACGACCTCCATATTTATACGGGAGTAAGCTATCGCCACTGCCTTCTCTGGAGAAACGCTCCCGAATTCAACGCTTTCATGCGTCCTCACGACATACTCGGTCAGGGGATCGCAGATTACCTTCCTCCCGAACCCTTCCGCTCCATGCAGATAAGGAGCCGCGAGGTGCTTGAACATCATCCGGTAAACGAAGCACGCCGCGCGAGAGGTCTCCGTCCCGCCAACTCAATCTGGCTCTGGAGCCCCGGCAAAAAGCCCGCTCTGCCTTCCTTCGGCGATAAGTGGGGATTAAGAGGAACGATAATTTCCGCCGTTGACCTTATCAAGGGTATCGGAGTATGCGCGAGCATGGAAGTCATCGACGTTGAAGGCGCGACCGGCAACATCAACACCAACTACGCGGGCAAGGCTCAGACCGCAATAGACGCTTTCGGACGCGGTTCCGATCTTGTATATATCCACGTTGAAGCTCCCGACGAGTGCGGTCACCGCGGAGAAATGGAAAACAAGATCCTTTCTGTCGAATATATCGACGAAAAGATACTCACTCCGGTATACGAAAGTCTGAAGGCTTCCGGAGAGGATTTCCGTATCCTTGTTCTTCCCGACCATCCCACACCCATCTGCAGACGCACTCACACCATGGACGCCGTTCCGTACTTCATATATGACAGTACAAGAGAGCTTGAGGGCGTTGAGCTGTTCTGCGAAAAGACCTGCGCCGCAAAGAACAATTACAATCCCAAGGGAAGCACGATATTCGATACGTTTATCGGCTGAGACAGAAAAAAACGCACCACAATATTTCAGGTGACATTATGAACGAAGAAAATCTCGAAAAGCAGATCCCGGACGAAAACAAGCCCGCGGAACATTCTCCCGCTGAAGGGCTGTTTGAATGGATCGAGCTGTTTGTTTACGCCTTTGCGCTCGTGCTCGTAATTCTTACATTCGTCGGAAGACACTCTCCGGTCGACGGGGGTTCCATGAACAACACCCTTATCGACAAGGACATACTCATAATCAGGTCGATAGGCTACACTCCCGAAAACGGAGATATTGTTGTGGCCCAGTCAAAGCCTCTCGGCTACGACACGCCTATCGTCAAGCGCGTTATCGCCACCGAGGGTCAGACGATCGACATTAACTTCATCACATGGGAGGTCACTGTCGATGGCGAGGTTATCGACGAGCCCTATGTCAAATACGTGGAAAATCAGGTAATGCGCAGCTTTAACGACGGAATGACCTTCCCCTGCACCGTTCCCGAAGGGTACTGCTTCGTAATGGGCGACAACCGAAACGGCTCGCTCGACAGCCGTTCCGCGGAAGTCGGATTTATCGACAACCGCAACGTATTCGGCAAGGTGGTATTCCGTCTGTTCCCGCTGAGCTCCATCGGAACGGTTGACTGACAAATAAAAGACAAAGAGGAAACATAAATTGCCATCGGATAATATACAGTGGTTTCCCGGACATATGGCGAAAACCCGCCGTATAATGAAGGAATGCCTCCCCTCTGTAGATATAGTAATAGAACTTCTCGACGCGCGCATACCGCGGAGCTCCCGCAATCCCGATCTTGCGTCGATAATCGGAACGAAGCCACGTCTGACTCTGCTCAACAAGGCTTCGCTTGCCGACGCTTCGGCGACAGAGCAGTGGAAGCGCGCGCTTGCTCCCGTTGTTGTGACCGACTGTACCACGGGCAGCGGAATCAGGGAGATATATCCAGCCGTGGAAAAAATTCTTGCCGAAAAGCTTGAAAGATACGATTCAAAGGGCATGTCGGGACGCACGCTCAAGGCCATGATAGTCGGAATCCCCAATGTGGGCAAATCCTCGCTTATCAACCGCCTCGCCGGAGGCAAAAAAACAAAGGTGGAGGACCGTCCCGGCGTTACTCTTTCAAAGCAATGGGTACCCACAGATATAGGACTTGATCTTCTGGATATGCCCGGTGTGCTGTGGCCGAAATTCGATGACAGGACTGTGGGCGAAAATCTCGCCCTTACCGGAGCCGTCAAAGATCAGATTCTCAACATCGAGGAGCTGGCTGTGGTGCTCTGCTCGCGTCTGAGAAAGCTCTACCCCTCTCTGCTGTCGGAGAGATACAAGCTGGGCGATATGGAGCAGTACGATGAGCTTGACGATTACGACCTCTTCACTCTTATAGGAAGGAAGCGCGGTTTTATCGTCAAAGGTGGCGAGATCAACGAGGAGCGCACGGCGGCGATGCTTCTTGACGAATTCAGAGGCTGCAAGATCGGGCGCATCACACTTGAAAGGCCGGAATGATCATGCCGGCATCGAAAAAAACAGCCGAGCCGCTGTCCTGGGACATTGAAAACTCATTTGGCGATATTATAGTCTGCGGAGTGGACGAGGCAGGGCGGGGACCGCTGTGCGGACCTGTCTGCGCCGGAGCCTGCATTCTTCCGCGCAATATTGAGATACCCGGTCTCAACGACTCAAAGAAGCTCAGCGAGACAAAGAGGGAAAAGCTCTACGATGAGATAACACGCTCCGCCCTTGCATGGAGCGTCGCCTCCGCTTCTCCCGCCGAGATCGATGAGATCAACATCCTCAACGCAGCGATGCTGGCAATGAGACGGGCCATAGAAGGGCTTTCGATCCTTCCCGACCTTGCACTTATCGACGGAAACACTTCCCGCAATATACCGGTAAAAAGCGTTACGATAATCGGCGGCGACGCAAAATCCCCTTCCATTGCCGCCGCGTCAATTCTGGCGAAGGTCACACGGGACCGTCTGTGCCTTGAGCTTGACCGTCTTTACCCTCAGTACGGAATTGCAAAGCACAAGGGCTATCCCACCAAAGATCACATGGAGGCGGTGCGCCTGTACGGACCGACCGACTGCTACCGGAAATCCTTTCTCGGTTTTCTTTACCGAAAATGAAACAAATATGTCCCGTAACCGTCTGTAATATTGAATAAACGAAAATACCCAATATACTCACCGTTTACGAAAGGACAAACGATTTATGAAAAGCATCAAGCCGGGACGCGGTCCCTCAAAGCTCGGCGCCGTCGGTGGCATATTTACCGCGCTGTTCGGAATATTCTGGTGTTTCTTCGCCGCTTCAATAGGCGCCTGGTTCATGATCCCCTTCGGGATCGTTTTCGTCGCATTCTCAGTTTATATTGCGTTCTACCACGGACACAACGCAACGTCGGAAGACCGATATTCGCTGCTCGACATTGTGGATGAAAACGAGGAAGCAGACCCTCTCAACGAAAAGTACGGAAGAAAAAAGCCAGACGCAGCTAAAGCCTCTGACGAAGATTCGTCCGGCGGCTTCTGCCCTTATTGCGGAAAGGCGGTAAAGGGAGATTTCGACTTCTGCCCCGGCTGCGGTAAAAGTCTTCCGCGCTGAATATGTTTTACCGGCAGATATGATATACCATGCAGAACAGACACAATTACTCTCTCGGAAGAGAGGGAGAAGACGCGGCGTGCGAGTTTCTCATCAGCGAAGGCTATGAGATAATCACCCGCAACTATCGCTGTGAATACGGCGAGACCGACATTATCGCGCAGGACGAAAGGTACATTATCTTCGTCGAGGTAAAAACACGTTCCGATACGCCAGCGCAGAAAAAGCACGGACGACCCGCGCTTGCGGTAAACGCCGCCCGCCAAAAACGGCTGCTCAACTGCGCCCACCATTACATGCATATAAACCGTCCGCAGCGCAGTCCGCGCATAGACGTGATCGAAATTCTTGCGTCAGCCGACAATGCCGACGGCGAAAAGCACGATATGAAAATCAGGCATATCCGCGCCGCCGTAACCGAAAATCAGAATTACTGACATATCAGAATACATAACGAGGTAAACCGAAATGAAACTTTTCGACCTTCACTGCGACACTCTGGCGGAGTGTCTGCACCGCAATCTTGACCTTCGTTCAAATGACGAGCTTCACATTTCTCTTGACCGCGCGGAAGCGACCTTCGATAAATATTCTCAGCTCTTTGCGATATTCAGCAACAACAATGTGCCCGACGATAAAAACTACGGCGACTTTTTCCGTATTCTTCAGAATTCTCAGAAAAACCTCGTTCCCAACGAAAAGTTCACTCCCTATCTTGCCATCGAAGGCGGCAAGCTTCTGGGCGGAGACATTTCGCGTCTTCAGCCTCTCTATAACGCCGGAGTACGTTTTCTGACGGTGGTATGGGGCGGAGATACCTGCATGGGCGGCGCTCACAATACCGACAACGGACTTACCGATTTCGGACGTCTCGTCATTCGCCGCTGCTGCGAGCTTGGCATTATTCTCGACGTTTCACATTCATCTCTCAAGACCTTTGAAGAGGTTTATGAAACCTCGAAGGAATTTAACAGACCATTTATCGCAACTCACTCCAATTCACGCTCAGTGCGGGAGCATACCCGCAATCTTACCGACGAGCAGTTCGGGAAGATAATGAGTCTCGGCGGTATCGTCGGTCTGAACCTTTACTGGCCCTTCGTTTCCGAAAACGAAAACTGCACGTGGGATGATTTCATCGCCCATATCGAGAAGTTCCTCTCTCTCGGCGGACAGGACACAATTGCTCTCGGAAGCGATTTTGACGGAATCGACCACGGTCCCGAAGGAATCACAAAGGTTCAGAACTTCATTCATCTCGCAGACCGCCTCGCTCAGCTCAACTACAGCGATGAGCTTATCGGCAAGCTCTTCTATGATAACGCCGCCGCTTTCATGGAGAGAAACAGCATCGCTCCCTACCCCGCATCCATAACATACAACAGATAAACTTTCTGCCGCGGCGGAATTTAACCGTCCGCGCAGTATGGTTTGATTAACGAAAAGGAATGATCGATATGCAGTATATAAGTACCAGAGGAGGCAGTGAAGCCGTTTCCTCTGCCGAAGCCATAAAAAAGGGACTCGCGCCCGACGGCGGTCTCTATCTCCCCGAAGAACTCCCGACCTTTACGTCTGCCGATATAAAAAAGCTTACTGAAATGGATTACGCATCCCGTGCGGCATTAGTACTGGGAAAATTCCTTACGGATTATACCGAAGAGGAATTGAAGAAGGACTGCGGCGCTGCTTATGCGAATTTTTCGCCCTCTCCCGCTCCTCTGCACAGACTCAACGACGATATAAACGTGCTTGAGCTGTGGCACGGTCCCACCTGCGCTTTCAAGGATATGGCGCTTCAGATCATGCCGAAGCTGCTTTCCCGTGCGCTTGGCAAAACAGACGAAAAGAGCGATGCATTCATTCTTGTCGCAACCTCAGGCGATACCGGAAAGGCGGCTCTCGAAGGCTATAAGGACGCGGACAGAATAAAGATCATGGTATTCTATCCGGTGAACGGAGTGAGCCGCATCCAGAAGCTTCAGATGGCTACCCAGGAAGGAAACAACGTGGCGGTATGCTCGGTTGTCGGCAATTTCGACGACGCCCAGAACGGCGTTAAGCGCATATTCTCCGACAGAGACGCCGCCGGAAAGCTGCTTGACCGCGGTTACGTGTTCTCCTCCGCCAACTCCATAAACTGGGGAAGACTGGCTCCTCAGATCGCCTACTACATCTCCGCTTACTGCGACATGATAAAGTCCGGCGAGATCTCCAACGGCGATGAGATAAATATCTGCGTTCCTACGGGCAACTTCGGCAATATCCTCGCGGGATATATCGCAAAGCTCTGCGGTCTGCCCTTCGGACGCTTTGTCTGCGCTTCAAACAGCAACAACGTGCTTACCGATTTCTTCGATACCGGCGTATACGACCGTACACGCAGATTCTTCACAACAATGTCGCCATCTATGGATATTCTTATCTCCAGCAACCTTGAGCGTCTTCTCTATATGAAATCCGACGCGAAGACTACCGGCGAATACATGAAACAGCTGAAGGAAACCGGCAGATACAGCATTTCTCCGGAGCTGTTCTCTGCTCTAAAGAAAGAATTCACCGGTCTCTGCTGCAGTGAGGAAGAAACCTCGGCCTGCATAAAGGACACCTTTGAAAAATACGGTTATCTGATAGATACTCACACGGCGGTGGGTCTGAGCTGCGCACAGCGTTACATTGCTCAGAGCGGAGACAGCCGGAAGATGCTCACGGTCTCCACCGCAAGCCCCTACAAGTTCGCTTCCTCGGTTTACCGTTCCCTTACCGGAAATGCCTTTGAAGATGAGTTCAGAAATCTCGACGAGCTCTCCGCGCTCACCTCAACCCAGATACCCTATCCTCTCGCAAGCCTTCGTTCAAAGGAAGTCCGTTTCGACCCTGACAAGCCCATAAATCCCGAAAATATGCTTGACGCGGTATTCAGCGCCGCGGAATAACTCAACACAATCCGATTAAATGTCACTTTTTGTTATGAGCGACACACATCTGTCGCTTCATGTAAACAAACCGATGGATGTTTTCGGCAGCCGATGGCAGAATTATCACAGCCGTATCGACGCTGAATGGCGCAGCGCCGTAACGGATTCCGATACGGTCGTCATCGCCGGAGACGTATCCTGGGGCATGACTCTTGACGAAGCGCTTGAGGATTTTCTCTTTCTTGATAATCTGCCCGGGTACAAGCTTCTCGGAAAGGGAAATCACGACTACTGGTGGGACACCGTAAAGAAAATGACCGCCTTCTTCGATTCACACGGGATAAGGACGCTTTCCTTTCTTTACAACAATTCCTATGATATCGACGGCATCACG
>JAZQNC010000122.1:0-8387 GCA_045627165.1 Eubacteriales bacterium | reverse complement strand
GTATTCTCCGCCCTCGCGTGAGACGACGGCGTTGGGGAAGTTGGGAGTAAGGTTGAGAGTCTTTTCGCTTCCTGCGGAGGCGTTGAAGCCGAGATAGGAAGCCATATCACCCGTGTAGGTTATCTCGCTCATGGTGAATTCGCTGAGCTCGTGAGGCTTTGCTTCGGGGAAATCGACGGCGATAGCGTTCATGAGCTTATAATAGCCGAAGAACGCGCCGACCTTGTTCCAGTGCGTATCGGTCTGATAATAGAGATGTCCTATATTCTTCTGGGAGATGAGATAATCGTACAGGTCGATGAAGATGATATCCTTTTCGGTCCAGGTCTTTGAAAGCTCTATGATCTGCTTCATTCTGGAATTGTCGCTCTTCTTCTTTTCCTTCCATTCGGTGGGAGCGTTTTCGGGATAGATTGTAGCGTTGTTGGGCGCGATGAGATAGATTGACTTGATATCGTCGCGTCCGCTGCGCTTGCGGAGATTTTCGAGAGTCTTGAATATATTCTTTTCCATTGACGCGAGGTCGCCGCTGTTGAAGAGATTTGTGCCCTTGAAATCGTCCTCGGTAGCGTAGAAATGCAGCCATGAGTTTTCGCCTATGAAGACGTTGGAGCTGCTGCCCGAAGCCTTTTCATACTTGCAGCTGGTGGTGCAGGCCTTGGAGGTGCGTGTTCCGGGAGTTTTTGCGGTGAGGTCTATCGTCGCGCTCTGACCGCGGTTGATTCTGAACATCAGGAAATATCGCGTACCCTGGGGAGTTACGTCCATTTCCTGAACCGATTTTGAACCGTCGCTTGCGGTGATTGTGATATAGGCGTGAACCGTCGAGTTTTCAACCGTCGTGCCGGAGATGCAGAAATATCTGTTGTTTCCGCACATCACTCTGCCGTTTACTCTGGGGAAATCGCACTGGGGAAGGCTCATGTCTTCCTCGATGACGGGTCTCTGCGCGGGAGTCTGGGGAGTCTGCGCGCCGGTTTGCGAACCCGTCTGAGTACCGGTCTGAGACGCGGGAGTTTCCTGTACCGCCGGCTTTTCGGCTGCGGTGACGCTGACCTGCTTCGAGATGCCGTTCTTCGAGGTTATGGTTATCACGGCGCTGCCGGCCTTGTTTGCGGTGAAGGTGAGACCGCTTACCGATATGACCGAAGTATCGGAGGATGTCACGGTAACGGTGTTCATGGTGGTGTTCGCGGGAATGAGAGAAACGGTGAAATTATGGCTCGTTCCGACAGTCATGTTAAGAGCGAGACATTCCAGCTGAATATCGGTTACGGGAATTTCGGGGGACTTTACGGTAACGGCACAGACGGCGGTCTTTCCGTTGACCGTGGACGCGGTGATATTCGCGCTGCCCTCCTTTACAGCCTTTACCGTTCCGTCATCCGAAACAGAGGCAACGGTACTGTCGGAAGAAGTCCATGTTACCGTCCTGTCGGTGGTGTCGTCGGGAGAGACAGCCGCTGTCAGCTTTTCGCTCTTTGAAACCTCAAGCTCAATGGAAGTCCTGTCCAGAGACACACTGTCGGCTTCCACAACCGCGGGAAGCACGTTGAAATCAACCGATGCTTCGACACCGTCGGTATGTGTCACTGTCAGAGTCACCTTGCCGGGTGCAAGGAATCTGATACTGCCGTCGGAGTCAAGCTCTATTATGCCGTCTTCCGAGAAGGCAGCCGAGAAATCCTTAACCGTGGCGTCGTCGGGGCTGACGGTAACGGTCAGCTTTCCCGTATCTCCCTCTGTGGGGTCTCCTTCGCCGTCAAAAGCGATATCAATGCTTTCCGCGCTGATATAGGGAGGCTCGGTGATCTCGGGTTCCGTGACCTCAGGCTCGGTATTTTCTGCCGTGCTTTCGATACCGCTGTCCGAGGGTGTTGATTTTTCGGCGCTGCCGTCGCCGCTGTCACATGCCATTGCCGAAAGGAGCATGATTCCTGCCAGCAGCGCGGCGATAATTCTTACTGTGTTTTTCATGATAAATATTCACTCTATAAAAATAATAAATATGGGGCGGAATATATCCGCCCCGTTAATATTTACGGTTAACAGAGCAGGTGCAGCTATCGGATAATGCGGCTGCGGTTGCTCAAAGAATAATCTCTGTCAGAAATCAGTTGATAGTCTTGCCGTGGAGGTCACGCTCGACCATGATACGGATGTAGTAGTCGGGAGAGAGCTCCTCGCAGTACTTGAGAGCTTCGCTCTTGTCTGCGCCGAAGGAGGTATACTGGAGTATGGAGAAGTGCTCTGCCAGGAAGCGGTGGAGAGCTGTACCGAAGGAGTCGCGCTGTACTACCGCTACGGGCAGGTCGGAATCGACTACGGTATCTCTCATGATACCTGTGGAACCGTAATCGCCGCCCGTATGAGAATCAACACGGGAGAAGCCGCTCTTGAGCGTGCAGGAGAGGGTGGTCTCGACGATGCCGAGTCCCAGATAGGACGCCATGTCACCGGTATAGTTGATCTGGTTGATGTTGAACTTGCTGAGCTCGTAGGGAGCGGCTGCGGGGAACTTCTCCGCGATAACGCTCATGAGCTTGTAGTAGCCGTAGTACGCGCCCATGGTGTTCCAGTGAGTATCGGTCTCGTAATAGAGGCGTCCGATGTCATTGTAATCGTAACGGTGCTCGGCGATGATATCGTAGGAATCAACGACCTTGATGTAGGGGTTGTTCATTTCCTCACCGAGAGCGGCGATCTGCTGACGGCGGGAGTTTTCGGATTTCTTGTTCTGCTTCCATTCGGTAGGAGCGTATTCGGGATATACCGTCGCGTTGTTGGGCGCGATGAAGAAGATGATCGTGGTGTCGTCGCGTCCGGACTTCTTCTGTACCTCGGTCAGACGCTTTTCCATGGTGTTCTGGAGCTTGGAAAGATCGGAGCTGGAGAAGAGGTTGTTGCCCTTGTAGTCGCCTTCGGTCTGGAAGTAGTGGAGCCATGAATGTTCGCCGATGAATACCAGAGCTGCGTTGCCCTCGGCGTCGGCGGGCTTGAGGTCCATGGTTGCGGGCTTGGACATCTTCTTGCCTTCGACCTGAGCTGTTACTGTGATGGTATCGGTCCAGCCCTCGGGCATTTCGTGATTGAATACGAATACGCCGAAGTGGGATTCGACTACGAGAGTTTCCTTGCTGAGGTGAGAGGTTACATAGATCGTTGCGCCCTCTTCACATTCGCCCTCGACAGCGTAGCCGTTGGCGCACATCGTCTTGCCTCCGAGAGAGGGCTTGTTTGTCTGTGCGCGGGTGTCGTTGGGATCGTCTGCCACCTTGTCAACTACGGTTATGTTACAGGTCTTCTTTATACCGTTCTGGCTCTCGACCGTAAGTACCGCGGTGCCCGCCTTCTTTGCGGAAAGGGAATTTTCCTTGGCGGTAACGACGTTGGGATCGGAGCTTGTGAAGGTAAGGGTCTTCATTGTGGTGTTGGCAGGCTTGAGCTGAGTAAGGAACTTGTAGCTGTCGCCGACCGTAAGGGTAAGCTCGTCACGCTCGATGAGAACGTCCTTGAGAGTGATGGGGTTGACTTCGATCTCGCAGGTAGCCTTCAGACCGTTGGAGGTGGTGCAGGTGACGGTAGCCTTGCCGTGGCTGATGGCCTTGACAGTACCGGCGGAAACGGTGCATACCTTCTTGTCGGAGGTGTCCCAGGATACGCTGGTTGAGGTTACTTCTTCGGGAGTGAGGGTTGCCTTGAGCTCAAAGGTATCGCCGACTTCGAGAAGCTTCTCGCTTTCGTTGAGGGTGATGGTCTCGGGCTCTATTTCAAGCACGAGGACCCAGCACTCGGCGGTCTTGCCGTTGGAGGTCTTTGCGATTATATTAGCCTGACCCGCGATGTGGCAGGTAACATTTCCGTTTTCGTCAACCGACGCGATCTCGTCGTTGGAGGACGACCAGGTAAGAGATTTGTCGATGGTGTTTTCGGGCTTGAAAACCGGAGTAAGGGTAAAGCTTTCGCCGAGCTTCGCGGAACGGCGGGATTCGGTAAAGGATATGCTCTTGGCAACCTCTGCCGCCTCGGTCGCTTCGGTTTCTTCGGTCTTTTTCTTCTTGGATCCTGATTTGGAACCTGACGAACTGTCGCAGGAAGCCAGAACAAGCAGTGCGCAGATTACAAGCAGTGCCGCAATGAGTTTTTTCAAAATGTTCTTCCTTTCACTTTATATATTATTAAATTTTTTTACCGTATTATTTGCCGTATATGTGATTGAGAGCCCTGACCGACATACGGCGCATGAAGTCCTCGCTGCCGGTGTCGGCGTTTATCACAGCGGCCGCCGCGCCCATGGCGGGAGCGCGTCCGGTCGAGTTGTGACAGTCGGAGCCGATGAAATCTATATATCCGTCGGAGAGCATTTTCAGAGCCTGACGGGAGGTGAAGCGGTTGGTGAAAAAGGAGGCGTTGGACTGTATCATGACGTGGCAGTCCCTAAGCAGAGGAAGGGTCTCCTTTTTCTGTTCCTTCATGTACCTCTCTATATGCGCGATGACCACCTGATAGCCGTCGCGGTAGTTGATCTCGAGAATATCGTCGATCATGCGTTCCGTCCAGCGCATGAAGGGCATTTCTATAAGCAGCAGCTTGGAATTGCCTATCCGCAGAAGGGGAAGCTCCTGCATTGTGGAGATACCCTCGAAATACTGCACCTCCGCGCCCTCGACTATGAGGGGATATTTTGAATCCAGCGCGTCGCGGAGCATACGGGAGGATTTTATGCGGCGGTTGAGAAATTTCTCGGGGTCTTCTCTGGTCGGATAAAAATGGGGAGTCAGAAGCAGACAGCAAACCTGCTGCTTCACCGACGTCTCAAGCATTTCGAGGCTTTCCTCGAGGCTTTTGCTGCCGTCGTCCATTTTGGGAAGGATATGAGTGTGAAAATCCACGATATATCCGGCGAGGTCGCTGCTGTCTGTGCCGCCGGACAGCTTCGCCGGATTACTTTTTGTCTCCGTATCCATAGTAGGAATAGCTGCTGTAGCCCTTGCCCTTGTAGTAGGACTTCTTGTAATACTTGGCGCTGATGTCCGCGTCGTTGAGCACCATGCCGAGAATGTTTATCTTGTGGAATTTAAGCTGCGATACCGCGTCGTTCACCGCGCGCTTGTTGGTGAAGTTGGCGCGTACCACCATTACCATGCCGTCGATATAGTCGGCGGTGATAAGAGCGTCGGTAACTATTCCTACCGGAGGAAGATCGACTATGACGTAATCGTAATTCTGACCGAGAGCCTTTACGAGCTGATTCATGCGCTCGGAGGCGAGAAGCTCGGTGGGGTTGGGAGGAATATTGCCCGCGGAAATAACGAAAATCTTATCGTGAAGCGAGGTAGCCTGAATGAGCTTGTCGGCGTTGGTCTGACCGGCGAGGAAATTGCTCAGTCCGGGAGCCTGCGCCGTCTGGAGTATCTTATGGACCTGAGGCAGACGCATATCGCAGTCCACTACAATGACCTTTTTGCCCAGCTCCGCGAGAGTAAGGGCGGTATTGAGCGCGGTTGTGGTCTTTCCTTCACCCTTTATGGAGGAGGTAAAGCCGATGACGTGCGAGCGTCTGTTGTCCGCGAAGCAGAAAAGCAGGTTGGAACGGAGACGCTTGTAGGCTTCTCTTGCGGCGAAATTAAGCTCGGTGCCTACTGCAATGCTTTCTTTTTTCTTTTCAGCCATCTCTGCTCACCTCATTTGTAATAGTTGTAGCTGTCGGAGGATTTATCCTCTGAGTTGGGGACTACGGCGAGAATGGGCAGGCCGAAGGTCTCGGTAAGGTACTCCTCGCTGTGGATGGAGTAATCAAGGATATATGTGAGAGTGACGAAGGCGCAGGCCAGAACAAGACCGGCGAACAGACCGATGATGGTAAGCTTCATCACGTTGGGCGAAGACTTTGCCGTGGGCAGCTTCGCGTAATCGACCACGCGCACAGAGCTTCCGTCAACTATCGAAGCGATCCTGTCGGGCAGCACCTCGACTATGGTGTCGGCGATGAGCTTCGCCTCGGCGGGGTCGGTGGATGTGACGGTGATCTTGAAGATTTCTGTCGAATCCACGTCGGAAGCCGAGATCATCTCTTTAAGCTTTTTCTGCGATACGTCCAGCTTTGAGCGTTCGAGTATGCTTTCGAGAGTGGTGGGCGATTTGAGAATAACGACGTAGGTGTCCAGCAGCGATTTTGCGGCGGTGATCTCTCCGGAGGTTATGCTGGTGTTTGCGCCGTTCTGGGACAGGGTGTTGTTTACGTACATCATTGCTTCAGCCTGGTATTTCGGCGGAACGATAAACTGTGTGCAGAGGAACACTATCAGTCCGCAGGCCGCCGTCGAGATGAGCAGGAGCCATTTTTTCGCCCAGAGCTTACCGAGAAGCTCGACCAGATCGATGGTTATCTCGGTATTGTTTTCAAGCGTGTTGTTTTCCATTTTGAATTTTGCCTTTCAATGCTATTATTACCGTATAAAACCCCGCAAAATCAGTAGTATACAGTATCCTGCTTATTATACTCCACAATGCCCTGTTTTGTCAACCGAAATATTGTTCATTGCATTATAATTTCCTATTTTGAAATTATTTGTCAACATTTATGCGCTACAATAAACACCGTAAAAAACGTCCGGCCGTGAACGTATGGGAACGGCACGGAATATACTGCCAAGGAGATAAATATTATGCTTCCGTTAATGAAAATCGGAGAGGTCGGAATAACCCGTCTTATAGTGGGGAGCAATCCCTTTGTGGGCAAGTCCCATTTCAACGCGGATACCGACAGCGCGATGAAGGAATACTACCGCACCGAAGAGGATATATTTTCCACTCTCCGCGCCTGCGAGGACGCGGGGATAAACGCCTTCCAGTCGAGAGGCAGTCTGCCCATGATGAAGGTGATACGCGATTACAACAACAACGGCGGCGGCATGAAGTTTGTCGCAACCTCCGCGAAGAACATCACAACCTTTGCCGAGGAGCTGGACGAGATGATGAAGTACGGTCCTTCGGCGGTATGCATCCACGGAGAGCTGACCGACGAGCTTTATATGGCGGGCGAAACGGACAGGATCCCCGCCCTTCTTGACCTGATAAGGGCGAAAAACATACCCTGCGGAGTCTGCGCTCATTTTCCGGGTGCGCTGGAATATGTAAACGAAAAGGGAATGAAGCCGGATTTCTACATGGCGTCGCTGTATAATCTCAACCAGCCCGACCGTTCAAATGACGTTGATCCCACAGGCGAGCGTTTTGAGGAAAGCGACAGGGAGAGAATGTACCGTACCATCCGTTCTCTCGGCGCGCCGACGATAGCTCTCAAGATCCTTGGAGCCGGACGGCACTGCGCGTCCCAGAGCATGGTGAAGGCCGCCTTCGACGAGGCTTACGCTTCGATAAAGCCGGGCGACGGCGTGCTTGTGGGAATGTACGACCGCGATATCTCTCAGCCCATGCTCGACGCGAAATACGCCGCCGAAGCTATGGCGAAGATCATAAGATAAAAGTATCAGGATAAAAGTATCAGGATAAAAGTATCGGAAAAAAACACGGACTGCGCCGAAAATGCGAAGTCCGTTTTTCATTATTCGTTTGAAGTCAGCAGCAGAGCGATATCCTCCGCGACTGCGCCCGAGATACACGCGCTGACATTGCAGCTCTCCAGAGCTTCCCTTACCGAAGAAGAGGAAAAGCGGCAGCCCTTCAGCTTTTCGCAGAGCGTGTCGGTGCTCTGCTCCCCGAAAAAATCACCCGTAAAGGCTATATCCTTTATCGTGCCGCCCTCAAGGGTGTAGGATATCTCAACAGTTCCGTAGGGAAAGCGGCGGGACACGGTGTTGTCCAGCTTCTGTGATTTGCCGAAATTCCATTCCCAGGTGGAATATATGCTGTCGGAAAGAGCCTGAATCTCCGCTCTGTCGGTTTCGGTAAGGGTGTAAAGCTCACATTCCTCATCCGAGTGTTCGGTGATATATCCGCACAGATAATCGCGGAAGGCGATAACGTCCATATCCTCCAGTCCGGCGAGATTTCTGATATTGTCCACACGGGAGGAAACCGAGGATATGCCCTTGGATTTCAGCTTTTCGCGGTTGACGTTCAGCGCGTATGCCACCTCGCTGAGGTCAGCCGAGTACAATATGCAGCCGTGGTGCATGCGCTTGCCGCCGCGGACGGTCTGTGCGCTTCCCGATACCTTTTTGCCGGACACCATTATGTCGTTTCTTCCCGAAAGGGAAGCGTCCGCTCCGAGGGCCTTCAGCGCCTCGATAACAGGCATACAGAAGCGGCGGAAATCTATTCCGCTTTCCTTTTCGTCGGCGGGGACGATAAAGGTGTAGTTGAGGTTTCCCAGGTCATGGAATACCGCGCCGCCGCCGGTAAGACGGCGGACCACCCGTATG
>JAZQNC010000121.1:0-2869 GCA_045627165.1 Eubacteriales bacterium | reverse complement strand
ACGGTATTCCGATCGTAAACAAGACCTACCCCGCGCCCAAAGATTACAATGGCGGTATCAATCCCGAAGCGCAGGCGGCTCTCGATGAGCTGTTCGCGGCGGCTGCGGAAGATGGTATCGAGCTGTTTACCATATCGGCATTCCGTACATTTGAGTATCAGTATAATCTTTACAGCAATTATATTCTACGTTCCGGACGCGATGCGGCAGACAGATATTCCGCCCGTCCCGGGTATTCAGAGCATCACACCGGATTGGCATTTGACCTCAACTCAGTGGAGCAGTCCTTCGGAAATACTCCTCAGGGAATCTGGCTTGCCGAACACTGCGCGGACTACGGTTTCGTTATTCGCTATCCGAAGGACAAGGAAGACATTACAGGCTATATGTACGAGCCATGGCATATCCGTTATGTCGGAGCTGATATCGCCCATGAAATGGCGGAAAAAGGCGTCTGCCTTGAAGAATATCTCGGTGTTGACTCCGTATATCAATACTGAAAACTAACAGAAAAGAGAGCCACGCGGCTCTCTTTTTGATTTGTTATTGCTGTTCGAGATTTGCTTCGTTGATATTCTTTACATGCTCCTGATATGTGGTCGCAAATACATGATAACCGTTGCCGAGAGCATAGAAGTAAAGATACGAGGTCTCATTCGGGTACAATGCGCAGTTGATCGCATACAGACTCGGATTAGAGATAGCACTCGGAGGAAGTCCCTTTTCAAGATATGTGTTGTAAGGACTATCCATGTTCTTCTCTTCGTAAGTCAGATTAGTTCTGTGTTCGCCTATTGCGTACATGATGGTCGGGTCGGACTCAAGCCTTCCCTGTGTCTCGTTGTACGGGTTATTGAGACGGTTATGGAATACGGATGATATCTCGGTATACTCAGACGGGAAATGCCCCTCCATCTGTATCATGGACGCCAGAGTAATCATCTGATCTGCGGTATAACCCAGAGCCGAGCATCTTTCGCGCATATCCTCAGTAAACTTGTCGTTAAAGTTCTCAAGCATCTTCCATATTACCGTTTCAGGATTTGTATCAGAATAGTAATAATATGTATCGGGGAACAGATAACCCTCCAGCTTGTACTTTCTGCGGGTATCGCGGTTCTCTTCGATCTCCTTTACAAACCAGTAATCCCACTCGTATGTCTCAAGAGCCTCATAGAAGCTTTCTCTCGTTCCGATTCCGTATTCGTCCACAAACAAGGAAATGATCTGATCGACCGTATAACCTTCGGGGATGGTCACGGAAATCTGTGTTCTTTCGGGAATTGGCTTTATGAATGTATTCATCAGAGCGTCATAGCTCATCGTTGTGGATACGTCATAGCTTCCGGCTTCATATTCTCTTTCGTCCATGCTGCTAAGACCTGCGTATAAACGGAATATGATCGGATATTTTATTATACCAGTGTCTTTCAGTATATCGGAAATCTCAATGATCGACGCGTATTCCGGAATAACCACGGTAACGTTTCTCTCATCCTTGGAGAAAGCAAATACATCGTTTCCCACGGATATACCGAAAATACTCAGCACGACTGAAACGACAAGCACAAAGCCTATATATGCAACCGCTTTGAATACAGAGCCAAGCGTGTTGTTTACCGCATCCTCCGTACTGCTTCTCGTCTGACCGTGTTTATCGAGATCATCCGAGCGTCCGAAAGCCTTTTTTCCGCTCTTTTTCTTTTTTACATAGGTTTTCCCGTCACGGACGATCATTTCCGGAGAAGTTGCCGATGCCCTGTCCGGAGTCAGCCTTCTCGGCGGCGAAAGCTCGCTTTGAGCATTTTTCTGCCCGGAAACATTCTGTATACCGGTGCGGCTTACAGCGGAATTATTTATACCGGTAGGTGAAGTTCGGTTCATATTCCCCGTCACCGGGGTATTTACTGTAGTTCTGCTGACAGGGCGTGGAACAGATTGCGTCTGCGGTCTCTTTACGTCAACAGATGTGTACGTTCTGTTTACGGCAGCCGTATTTATTCTGCCGGCGGTATTCGGAGTCGAATTCGGCATATTATTAACCGCACGCTGCTGAACTGTTCCGTTATTAGGAACACGACGCAGATCCGCGCTCTGCGCTCCCGCAGCGGGACGCACATAACCTGTATTATTGGGTCCGGCAGACTGATTATTCTGAGGATAGCGGTACGCTGCCGACTGCGCGGTATTGCCTGTCTGAGTCCGCGCATTACGCGCTGATGTATTCATCTGCGTTCTTGCATTTACCGATGTATTCTGTGTCTGAACAGGACGCGCCGCTGTCTGCTGACGCAGTACGTTCGGCTGTACACCGTTATCGTTCGGTTTACGAACATAATTATTATTGTTGTTCATGTCAGCTCCTGACATAAATGAATATAGGTAAAATTACTTTAATATACATCCCACAATGTAAAACATCAAAGCCGCCGCCGCAAACGGTGAATAAAACGCGCTTGCGAACAGTTTCAGCTTATCAAGAAACTCTTTACTGACACGCTGCATTTTTTCCGCAAAGCTGTTGTCGTTTTCATTGTCCTTAATATCTTTGATTTCAGTTTTATTCTTCATACCGCCATTTGCCAGCGCGCCGTTGTATGTGATTCTTTCAGCCTCAGCAAACATCAGAATAAAGGAAAGCAGTGCCAGCGTTATCAGCACAAAGGAACACAATACTGCATATTCATTCTGCGTAATTATTCTCAGGATATACTTTTCGAAGAACAGATTGAACGCATTGAAAACCGCGTGGATTATTATCGCCGATAACAGAGAATCTGTAATCTTCACCACAAACGCATATACCGCGCCCGCAAACACAAAGAGAAGAAAAGTTCCTATACTGAATCTCAGAAAAGAGCAATACACC
>JAZQNC010000120.1:0-2822 GCA_045627165.1 Eubacteriales bacterium | reverse complement strand
TGGTAAGGAGCGGCCCCAGGCTGTGGGTGCAGTAGAAGAACGGATGAACAACGTTGCGCCAGTGGTTGCGGGCACCGTAGGTAATGCGCGGCCAGATGGAAGAGCAGTCGTGGATGTATTCGCCCTCACCGTAGGTAACCTTGCCGATGTCGCCGTTCAGATAACGCCGCCACATTTCAAAGGTACGATCCATGTAGCAGTAATTTTCGGCGTAAGCATAGACAAGACCTGTCTGCTCGACGGTTTCGGCAAGCTCGACAGCCTGCGCCATCGTTTCACAGGGCAGAACTTCGGTCATGATATGGCGGCCGGAACGCAGCAGACGGCAGCCGTAAGTGGAATGCTCGGTCGCGTAGTTGGCAAGCACTACCGCATCCATATCATGCTTCATGAAATCCTCGAAATTCTCATAAAGCGCGACTTTGAGATTGTGCTTTGCGGCATTCTCTTCAACTTTCTTCAAAAGGGGAACATACTTGTCACAGACTGCGACAAGCTCCGCATCGGGGTGGCTGTATAAAATGTTGATCATGGTGCTTCCGCGAGCCGCACCGAAAACGCCGATTTTCAGCTTAGACATAAGCATTCTCCTTTATGTATAAAGTACAATGCGGGGGATTTAAGTAGAGTATACGCCAATATGTACGAAAAGTCAAGTCTCAGAATCATATTCCGGGGGCATATCGCCGGAAAGATGCCGAATATCAATCCCATAGAGAGCGCGCGTCAGTTCCTGAATCGCACAGCGCCGCAGATCGTAGAATTTCGTATGCTCAATGTAGTGTTCTATCATGATATCCTCATATTTCAATCCGCGCAGATAGATTGCCTCAATGATGAAGCGTTTTTCCGGACTCAGCGCCGCAAGCGACCGTTCCAGACGGTTGATCTGCATACGCAGGGGAATCAGTCTTTTTTTCAGTCCGTCGCTCTTTTTTATCAGTTTTCTCTTTTCTGTTTTATTCCTTTCTTCACGAATGCGATTGTCAAGATAATCAATTTCCTCTTTCAGATTTTCTTCCGCAGTCTTCGAAAGCGAAAACTGCCTGAGTTCTGTCAAAGTTTCATTCTCCCAATACTTCTTCTGTGTCATACTCAGTCCTCAATAAAACATAAACCACAAATACTAAACGAAACAACATTCACTTTACATATCTATATTTTACCACAAACACTGAAAAAAGTCAAGCGCAAATCGTAGAAATTTGGCTTGACTCTGTAAATAGTACAATATAAGCTTTTCTGAGGGACTGCGGCGGATTGCGGGAGAAAGGCGCGGAATCACGGAGCGGATACGACAGCGCCGGAAGTACGGACAGCGCGCAGAACGATTGACGCAGCCTGAACGGTAGCTTCCGGGATAAGAAGGTTGATATCTTCTTCGGAAGAAGTAAGCGCGTTCTGAGCGATGCACAGTCCGGAATCGTAGGCCAGTACATAAGAGGTCGTATCATATCCCGAATCGGAAAGCGCTGTGATATCGTCTTCGGAAACGTAGCGGCTCCATACCAGATGCGCGGTATGCCTTACGGTTCGATAAAACCGACTGTTGACACGGTCGGCAAGAGCTATCAGGTCATCTTCGGGAGGGGTATAATAAATGGCGGAGGTAGGCGGTATAAGAAGCGCGCCGAGCGTATGTCCCGCAGAGGTAATGGCGGCGGTAACATCCGGGTCGGTACCGTCCGTATAGATGCAGGCGGTGATATGGTTTTTCTCGAGCCAGTCAAGAAGTTCGCCAATCTCGGAAGTATCGGGCGCGAGAAAACTGAAAATAACATGGGGCGGTGCAAAAGACGCAGATGTGGTTTCCGTTTCGGATGTTTCAGATGTTTCGGATGCAGAGGTCTCGGATGTGGAAGAAGACTGCGATGTTGAGCTGGAAACAGGAGCGGTCGTTCTTGACGTTGCGGCGGGAGGACGGGCGGTGGTCGTTTCGGAAGCGAGAAGGTTTTTCAGCATCTGATCCATCTGTGAAGAGAGCTGACGGGGGAGAAATGCATCGGGGATTTCGACAGCTTCACTGGTCAGTCGAACGATGGAAGCGTCGGAAATCAGATAATAGGAAAGAGAGAAATAGTTCGCGACAAAATCGGCGGGTACGAATACCTGACCGCGGTACAGCCTTGCGGACTGACGTACAACGTTGTTGTTTTTATCGTAAGCGACTCCCTCGGAAAGATCGAATTTCAGAACCTTATCCGGACTGGTCATCAGCAGTATCTGATCGGAAGCGCTGTATGACGCACGGAGATAGAAATTTGCGGTAAAGACGGTATACGGAATATAGATGCGTCCGTCGATCGAGGCGGGCATGGTTGCAAAATCGAGATTGAGCAGGGTGTCATTGATTACGGTGAAATAGACCGTTTCACCCTTATACTGCGCGGCACTGGCATACGGAATGACAGCGGTCAGTGTTACAACGACCGCGATCACAACAAGTACGGAAATAAGCTTACGTTTCATAGCAGTATGAATTGAAAAGAAGGCTCCCACATAAAATACGCGGGAGCCTTGAATACAGTCTGAATTGATGATTATGCTTCGGGCAGGGAAGCGGCGGCGAAGGACTGACCGACACGGCGGGAATTTTCGTCCGGCAGATGCAGTTCGAGCTTGTCCGCGATCTCGGGATAGTCTTCGGCGAGGATACGCTTGGCTTCGGCAAGAATGATGTTGCCGCCTTCGCCGGAAACGACACGACCCATCAGCAGAACGTGCTTGATATCGTAAAATTCGGCGTAGAGAGCAAGACCGGAAGCGAGGTAACAGCCGATGGACTCATAAATACCCTTGGCGCGCTCGTCATTTTCAAGCAT
>JAZQNC010000119.1:0-2554 GCA_045627165.1 Eubacteriales bacterium | reverse complement strand
CTCCGAAATTGATGCAGAAGCTGTTCAGCGGGCAGGAAAAGCCGAGTCCGGTACACTTTATATAGCTTTCCTTCAGAGTCCAGAGCCGTGTGAACATATCGCGTTTTTCCCCGTCATCTGTCAGGGAATTTATCATCGCCGTTTCGTATGGTGAAAAATACCTTTCGGCGATACAGGAGTTGAATCTTTCCGGTATTTTTTCCGTGTCGCATCCGAGCATCGGAGCTTTTCCGCTTTCCGAATAAGCCGCCACGCACATTGCCATTGTACCGGAATGTGAAAGACTGTATTCGAATTTATCCGCGAGAGCGGGAAAATAAGGCTTGCCCTGTCTGTTTTTCTCTGTTATGAGATCATCGCCGTAAAGCCCGAAATCCTCAAGAGCGTTTCTCAGCAGAATTCCCGCTCCGAGAGAAAGACGGCGGTCGGAGTCAAATCTCATCCGGCTTATCTTTGCTTTTCTGTATTCGCTCATCAGGGAAAAGCATCTGTCATATTCGTACCGGTCACAGAGATATGAAACGTCCGCTATGTATATTTTTATCATGATATCAGCATTCTCTTTTTTACTTTACTTCCGTTCATTATAACTCAAAGACGGGGAAATGTCCACATTAAATGAGGGTTTTCTAAAATATTTCACATCTGTTACTTGAATATTGTATATAATTGTGATACAATTATTCTGTTATATTTTGCCGTGTTGCGTCAAAACGGCGGCGGCATGAATTTCACGGTTATTTACTATTCAGATTATATAGATTGTGAGGATGATTCCATGGCTGAATTAAGAAAGAATCCCGTTACCAACGACTGGATTATGGTTGCTTCACACCGTCAGAACAGACCTGTTGACGTAAACAAGGCGAATTCGGGCTGTCCCTTCTGTCCCGGTCCCGGAAAGAAGATCGAAAACGATTATGAAGTGCTGAAATACGACAACGATTTTCCCGCGCTTCTTCAGGATTTTTCGGGTATAACAATCAACCGCCCCATCTCTCCCGACGGCGGCGATATATACGAGATCGCTGAGCCCTACGGCAAGTGCGAGGTTATTCTTTTCTCCTCCGATCATAACAGCACTCTCTGGCGTCTCTCCGACAGTCATGCAAAAAAGCTGGTGGATCTGTGGTGTGAACGCTACACCGAACTTTCCTCGGACAGGCATATCCGCTATGTCTTTATCTTTGAAAACCGCGGCGAGGTCGTCGGCGTAACGATGGCTCATCCTCACGGTCAGATATACGCATATTCAAAGCTCCCGAAAAAGATAGAGCAGGAGCTGATAAACGCGATGAAGTTCCACGAGGAGCACGATGGAAAGTGTCTGTTCTGCCGTATCCACGACGAGGAGACAGAGTATTCCGAGAGAGTCATATATGAAAATGACGCCTTCGTTGCCTATGTTCCCTTCTATGCCGATTACGCTTACGGCGTTGAGATCATGGCGAAGCGCCACGTCTGCGCAATCAACGAGCTTGACGACAACGAACGTATGCTTTTCGGCGACGCCGTAAAGACCGTGACCGGCGCATACGATGCTCTGTACAATTCCCGTTTCCCATACATGATGTGTATGCACAACGCTCCCTGCAACATGGAAGATACCGAGTTTGCGGACTGCCGCGATTATTACCATTTCCATGTTGAATTCTTCCCGCCAATGCGTTCAGCCGACAAGCAGCAGTTCATGGCTTCCAGCGAGACCGGAGTCGGAGCTCACTGCAATCCTACCGATCCCGAAAAGATCGCCGAACAGCTCCGTACCGCTGTCGCAAAGTACAAGCGCATGACGAAGGTGACCAATATCCGTGTCGAGGAAAAATCTCCCGTATTCAATCCCGGAGCCGAAACGATTCTCGTTTCCGGAGGAGCAGGCTATATCGGAAGTCACTGCTGCGCGGCTCTGAGAGAGAGAGGATATAACGTGGTCGTCGCCGACAACATGATAAAGGGTCATCCCGAAGCTGTCAACGGCTTCAAGCTCTATACGGGAAATGTGGGCGATCCGGAATTCATGGACAGGGTGTTCAACGAAAACAAGATCGACTGCGTAATGCACTTCGCCGCCTATTCTCTGGTTGGCGAGAGCATGGTCAAGCCATATGAATATTATCAGAACAACGTGGGCTGCACGATGTCGCTGCTCAATTCCATGAAGAAGCACGGTGTGAAGAAGATAGTATTCTCCTCCACCGCCGCAACCTTCGGTCAGCCCGAATGTTCGCCCATAACGGAGGAGACGCCTCAGAATCCCATAAACACCTACGGCGAGACCAAGCTGGCAATCGAGAAGATGCTGAAATGGTTCGGTCAGGCTTACGGGATAAATTCCGTCTGCCTGAGATACTTCAACGTCGCGGGCGCTCATGAAAGCGGAAATATCGGCGAGGCTCACAATCCCGAAACGCACCTTATCCCGATCATACTTGAGGTTGCCGCAGGAGTGCGCGACCGTCTCAAGATTTTCGGAAACGATTATCCCACACCCGACGGCACCTGCATCCGCGACTATATCCATGTCATGGATCTTGCCGACGCGCATATCAGAGCC
>JAZQNC010000118.1:0-2402 GCA_045627165.1 Eubacteriales bacterium | reverse complement strand
CCTTGCCCAGCTCGATGAGCTTGTGCAGGTCCAGCTTCTTGTCGCTGTTTCCGGTCAGCTCGGCGGCTACCTTATCGGGGTCGAGCTTTTCCTTGCTCGCGCTGCGTTTTCTGTCGCTCTGGGGCAGTCCGCCCTTGCCGGAACGGCTTCCGCTCTTTTTGGGCAGCGTTCCTATCGGCTTGAGCGGCTCGTCGTCGTCAATGTCCAGATCGAGGCTCAGTGCCGCCTCAACCGCCTCCGACGCCTCAAAATCGCTGTCAAAACCGTCTTCATCAGGTCTGAGATCGCTTACGTTTACCATTCAATATTTCCTCCAGACTTTTTTCCGCGGCCGAACCCTTGAGCGTTTCAATGCACGAGCGCAGGACGTTTTCGTCATTGTTCAGTCCCGCGCGCGCCGCGCTCATGCCGGCCACTCTTCCCTGTTCTTCTTCGCTCAGCTCCCTTGAAAAGGTGCTTGTATCGAACTTACCGCTTTCATCGGTATTATCGACTATCAGTTCAAATACACGGCGGTTGAATTCCGTAAAGAAATCCTGCGCCGTAATTCCGTATTCCCCGTCCTTCAGCCGCGATATATACTCTTCCTTGCTGAGTATGATTCCGAGGACGCTCTCCTCGGCGCGGGCGCATTTCAGATTCTTCGCGCTGTCGGGGTTTATCCTGTCGCCTATCGCCGAGGCACGCATATATATCTGCTGCTTTTCCTTTTTGGCCTGCTCGGTACGGTTCCGCCTTATGAAATAACCCACGTCGGACGAGAGATTGTCCCTTTCGACTCCGAGAGCCGAAGCCGCCTGTCCCAGGTATATCTCTCTTTCCACCGCCGAGGGAACGGCGGCGATATATTCCGCGATCTGACGGCAGGCGGCGAGCTTTCCGTCTACGGCGTTCAGATCGTTGGAACGCATGATGTTCGACAGTGCGAAATCGAAGCGTGACACGCCTCTGTCCAGCACCGCGCGGAATTTATCCGCTCCGAATTTCTTGATATACTCGTCGGGGTCCTTCGCCCCCTCCATTTTCAGTATCTTGGTTTCCAGACCCGCGTCGGCAAGCAGACGGAAGGCTCTCTCCGCGGCCCGCTGACCCGCGCTGTCGCTGTCGTAGGATATGACCACGCTCTTTGTGTACTTTTTCATTATTCTCGCCTGCTCCTCGGTGATCGAGGTGCCGAGAGTGGCCACCGCGTTGGTAAAGCCCGCCGCGTGAAGCGAGATAACGTCCATATATCCCTCGCAGAGTATCATCCGCTCGGCGCTGCTTTTCGCCGCGTAATTCAGCGCGTAGAGGTTTCTGCTCTTGCGGAACGCCGGGGTATCGGAGGTGTTGAGGTATTTCGGCTCGCCGTCGCCGATTATTCTTCCTCCGAAGGCTATCACATGTCCCGAGGTGTCTATTATGGGAAACATCAGCCTTCCGCGGAAATAGGGGTAGGGATTGCCCGTCTTTTTGCTTCTTCCGCAGAGAAAGCCGGTCACAAGCTCGTCGTCGGTATATCCGGCTCCGCGCATATAGTTCAGCAGCTCGAAGCCGTCGGGGGCATAGCCCAGCCCGAAATGTCTTACCGTGGCCGTGGAAAGCTGCCGTTTGTCTATATACGCCAGCGCTTCCTGCGAGGTCCTGAGCTGTTCGTGAAAGAAGCGCGCCGCGTCCCTGTTCATGTCGTATATGCGGCTTCGCTTCGCCGCCATGCCGTCGTCCTCTCCCTTTTCGGGGATATTTATCCCCGCTCTCCTCGCCAGGAACTGCACCGCCGAGGGGTAGTCGAGGTTTTCGACCCGCATGATGAAGCTGATAACGTCTCCGCCCGCGCCGCAGCCGAAGCAGTAATAGCTGTGCGTCTCGCCGAACACCGTAAAGGAGGGAGTTTTTTCCGAATGAAAGGGGCATAAGCCCTTGCTGTTGGAGCCCGCCTTTTTGAGCTGAACATAGGAGCCGATAACGTCCTCTATGTCGTTGCGGAACTTTATCTCCTCGATGAGCTGCGCGTCATACTTTGCGAAAGCCATGTTCAGTCCACGCCTCCGCCCGTCCACGCGTCGGGGATAAAGAGCCGCTTGTAGGTGTTAATCGCGTATCTGTCGGTCATGGACGCTATATGATCGCATACGGCGCGCTGCACTCCTTCGTTCTCCGCTGTGAGGATATGCTCCGTCGGCATTTTTCCGGGGTTTTCCATGTAGTATTCGTAGAGCCGCATCACAAGCTCCTCGGCTTTTCCCTCCTGACTTTTCGCCACGGGATTCTTATACACCGCCTCAAACAGGAAATCGTGAAGCTCGTCGCTGAGCAGCTGAACGTCGTCCTCCATGCGTATTTCGTTTTTTCCCTCGCTGGCGCGTATCACCGATCTCACCATGTAATCTATGCGCTCGCCGTGGGTGCGTCCCATCTCGGCG
>JAZQNC010000117.1:0-5200 GCA_045627165.1 Eubacteriales bacterium | reverse complement strand
AGCGAACGAAGTGAGTTATTTCACTGTGAACGAAGTGAACATGAACGAAGTGAACAATTTCACTTTTACAGCCTCACCCTCTGGGAAAGTGGGACTATGGAACACTAATGTACTCATGACAGAATAGGCGGTTTCTGTACTCATTCTCACCTCTTCCGCTCCCTGCGGAAGCACCTTCCCCAGAGGGGAAGGCTTGGCAAAACGGATAATCAGAGCTGTTCGTGAAGCGATTTCTGCACACTTCCGGAATTGCGCGATAATCCGCTTCTTGCAACACTGACTACAGCACACAAGAAATAATATTCCCGCTCATTAACGAATACAAGTTACTGTAAAATATTGACAAATACAATATTATGATGTATTCTATATCCGAAATAACCGCCGATCTAAATCACCGTACATTTATATAAACGCTGAAACGAGGTAATATTATGCTGCCGTTAAAGAAAGACAGAATCAAAACATCCGCATGGTGGTCTATCAAGGAAGACCTTATCTCCGACGAGAACGTGAAGGCAATAAAGGAAGTCGGAATCGACACCCTGCTCACCGCACGAATCTCAGACGAAAAAAAGCTCGACGAGCTTCTCACCCTCTGCGACAAGTATGAGCTCGAATGTTATGTAATGGACACTCCGCTTTACGATTACAGCATCGACAGAAAAGATGAACTTTTCGCAAAGGTCCACCGTTACGCCGACGGACATCCGTCTTTTGTAGGTCATGTCTTCAAGGATGAACCGGGTACCGAGGAATACGATGATCTGCAGTACAGACGCGAGCTGTACAGAAATGAATTTCCCGGCAAGGAGCCGTTTGTCAATCTTCTTCCCATGTATGCCAACGCCGCACAGCTGAAATACGGCGCCGGTGCTGCCGCTATCGAATATTACGATGCTGACCCTGAGCGTTACAACAAATATATCGAAACTTATTGTGAGAAAATAGACACCGACTACATAGCCGCCGACATATATCCGGTAAGAGTGAGCAACGGCGTACAGGTATGCTACGGCAATTATCTTGAAAATCTCAGCATAGTATCATATTATTGCAGAAAATACAACCGCGAGCTTCTCGTTATGATGCAGTCGATGGGATGGGGCTTCGACGATAAGAATCTCAACGGAGCAAAGCATGTCGATGAAACGGATATGCGCTTTCAGATGTTCTGCTTCATGGCCTTCGGCGTAAAGCATTTTTCTCACTTCTGCTATGCCACTCCCGGCGACGACGTTGATTACGGCATGGTAAATAATGCCGGTCTCAGACAACACACATACTATGCCGCTCAGAGGATTCACCGCGAGCTGCGCAATATTGAAGATGTGTATCTTTCCTACCGCAATCTCGGAGCGTTCAGCATAAATCAGAGCGACGAGCTTCCCTATACGAAATTCACCGAACAGTATAAGGAATTCAAGGCAGCCGAAATCATCTGCGATGAGCCTGTGCTCGTCGGCTGCTTCGACAAGGCTGACGGAGAAGGAAATGCCTTCGTGCTTGTCAATCTCACGGATATCAAGGACAGAAAAACCATAACGGTAAAAGTAAAATCGGATAAGGTTCTCACCGCCTATCCCGGAGGCCTCCCGATCGTATGCGGCAGAAAGGGCGAATATTACGAATTCGTTCTTCCCTGCGGAGAAGGACTTTTCATAACCGCGGAATAAGAGGCAGTACCGATGAGAAGAACAGACAGAGAAATCACCGATCCCGGCGAAATTTTCGGAATACTGCAGAGATGCACTTCCATGAATCTCGGCATGAACAGTCCTGATTATCCCTATGTCATCCCCATGACCTTCGGAAGCGAGCTGACCGACAGAGGGATATGCGTATATTTTCACTGCGCAAACGAAGGAAGAAAGCTTGAGCTTATCGAAGCGGACAACAGAGTATGCGTCGAAGCCCATATTTACGAGAGAATCGAACAGACCGAATCCGGCGATATCACCGCGAGATACGAGAGCGTTATCGGATTCGGCAGGGTTTTCAGAATCACCGAGCAGAAAGACAAGGTCAGAGCGCTCAAAGTAATGCTCGACCATTACAATTCAAGCGGTTTTCCCGTGACAAGCTGCAAGGGTCTGAGCAAGGTGGAAGTATACGGAATACTGCTTGAAGACGTTACCGGAAAACGCAATCTTTGATTATGACAGATTAACCGCGAGGAAAAAAACATGACAGACATTCTATTCAGTTTTGATACCGAGGATTACATATCCGACCATGCCGCCGACGCCATACGGGACGAGGCGAATATTCTGCACGAATACGGCGTCCGCGGAAATTTCAATCTTGTTGGCTACAACGCGCGTATGCTGGTACAGAACCGCAGAGCCGACGTGCTTGACGCGCTGAAAAATCACACAATCTCATTCCACTCGCTTTCACACTCGCTGCATCCCACAATAAACGAATATACCGACGTCGAATCCTACGACGACGCGAGACGCGAGCTTATGCGTCAGGAAAACGAAGGCATCGGCATGGTCAGAGCGGCAACCGGCGCAGATTTCCTTGCCTGTGCCTGCCCTCCCGGCAACAGCTTCTCCTACGCTGCGATGTATGCCTATGCCGAGCTTGGCATACCGATTTACATAGGCTCATTTTTCGATACGCCCGACGGCAGCGGAGTACATTTCTGTAACGGACTTCACCTCAATTACGACGCGGCAATGGAGTGGCTTTTCTTCGAGGACAAATGGAACGCCGACGATTATCTGGACACCATTGCCAGCATGAAGAGATTCGTGATTTACAATCACCCCAATATGGTGCTTTACAGCGATTTCTGGGATATGGTAAATTACAATCACGAAAATATCAATCCCTTTGGTCAATGGGAAGAGCCTCCTCGCCGCACGGATAATGAAGTCGAGCTGTATTATTCGCGCATGAGAGAGCTTATCGAAAAAATCCAAAGCGACAGCCGCTTCCGTATCGTCAGTGTCGAGGACATACTTGCCGATGAAAGCAGAAAAGAAGCCCAAAGAACAGTCACCCGTGATATGCTTCCCGACATCCGCGAAGCCCTGAGAGGAAAGCTTCACGCGATTTCAGGCCCTGTATCGCTTTCGGTTTCGGAATGTCTTGCCGCCGCCGTACATTTCCTGTTCTCGGACGAGCCATTTAAGCCGTCAAAGAGCTATGGATTTCTCGACGATCCCGCAGGAGCAAACGCGCCGTTTACTTTATCGGCGGATGAGGTCAGAAGAGCTGCCGCCTCGGTAGACTTCTCGGACTTTCTTCCCTCCCGCTTCCGCATTGGAGGAAAGACCTTCGGACCCGCCGATCTGCTATACGCCTGCCTCGACATAGCCTGCGGCGAAAAAGAGGCGGAAATAATTCCGCGCGAACAGCAGTGCGATTACGGCGAATATCCCTCGCTTCGTGACATGAGCCTTGCCGGAAGCTGGATACACAGCTATGATTTTGCCGACAATTATCTTTCAAAACGTCTGAGGCTTCAGGCATGGACTCTGAGAGGCGAAGAGTGAAGGCAAAGCCGATAATATACAATAATATGATAAAAAAATTCACAAACTGTTATTGATAATTATTGCGGAATATGGTAAAATAACGTCTATCGTATCAAATAACATACTGAAATCGTTAATCTAATTTTGAGGTGAACACCTATGTACAATAAGAAAACCATCGAAGATATTGACGTAAGCGGTAAGAGAGTTCTTGCCCGCTGCGACTTCAACGTACCCGTTAAGGACGGCGTTATCACAGACGACAAGCGTATCGTCGAGGCTCTTCCCACGATTAAGTACCTTGCAGATCACGGCGCACGTGTTGTTCTCTGCTCTCACTTCGGACGTCCGAAGGGCGAATTCAACATGAAGTATTCTCTTGCTCCCGTAGCAAAGAGACTTTCCGAGCTTCTCGGCAAGGAAGTACCCCTTGCAGCCGACGTGATCGGCGAGGACGCCAAGGCTAAGGCTGCCGCTCTCAAGGACGGCGACGTTATGCTCATCGAAAACGTCCGTTTCCACGCAGAAGAGGAAAAGAACGATTCCGCATTCGCCAAGGAGCTTGCTTCTCTCGGCGAGATCTTCGTAAACGACGCTTTCGGTACGGCTCACCGCGCTCATGCTTCCACAGCTGGCGTAGCTGATTACCTCCCCGCAGTCTGCGGTTACCTCATCCAGAAGGAAATCTCCATCATGGGCGGCGCGCTCAGCGATCCCAAGCGTCCCTTCGTTGCAATCCTCGGCGGCGCAAAGGTTTCCGACAAGATCGGCGTTATCACAAACCTCATCTCCAAGGTCGATACTCTTATCATCGGCGGAGCTATGGCATATACATTCTTCAAGGGTCAGGGCTTCACAGTAGGTACTTCTCTCTGCGAAGATGACAAGGTTGACCTGGCTATGGATCTTCTCAACAAGGCTAAGGAAGCCGGCGTTAAGCTTCTTCTTCCCATAGATAACCGCTGCGGCGACCGTTACGATCCCGACTGCGGATTCCAGCTTGTTGATTCCGACAACATTCCCGACGGCTATATGGGTCTCGACATCGGTCCCCGCACAGAGGAATATTTCGCAGGCGCTATCAAGGGCGCAGGCACAGTAGTATGGAACGGCCCCATGGGCGTATCCGAGTGGGATAAGTTCGCTTCCGGTACACGTTCCATCGCAAAGGCAGTTGCCGAAAGCGGCGCAGTCTCCATCATCGGCGGCGGCGACTCCGCTGCGGCAGTTGAGCAGCTTGGCTTCGCTGACAAGATGACTCACATCTCCACAGGCGGCGGCGCTTCTCTCGAATTCCTCGAGGGCAAGACTCTTCCCGGTATCGCATGCCTTCTCGACAAATAATCTCTGACAGATATTAACCGATAAAAGCGGCCTGCCTTCGTACAACAACGCGGGCAGGCATGTTTTATATACGAATATACGAATTTCATACCGAATCTGAAAGGAATATACCAATGAATAAAGCGACACGCAAGGCCGTAATCGCCGGCAACTGGAAAATGAACAAGACCGCAACCGAAGCAAAGGCTCTCATCTCCGAGCTTCTTCCTCTCGTTAAGGACAAGAACGGCTGCGACATTATCATCTGCACTCCCTTTACCGATCTCGCTGTTGCGGTTGAGGCATGCAATGGTTCCAACGTTCATGTGGGCGCGCAGAATGTTCACTTCAAGGCCAGCGGCGCATACCCAGGTGAAATCTCCGCTGCC
>JAZQNC010000116.1:0-3388 GCA_045627165.1 Eubacteriales bacterium | reverse complement strand
ACAGCTCCTCTACAACGATCCGCTCGTCGGACTTATCGACCGCCAGATACAGGACCTTGACACGGGAAGCTTTTACCGCGCCGCGACCGAAAAGCTCAAGGAAGCGCAGAAATCATCGGGAATGTTCGAATGTGACTATTCGGTCATAACTGCTCTTTCTTCTCTGCTCGAAAACAAAGCGGATTTCGGAGTACGGCTCAAAAAAGCCTATGACGGCAATGACAGAGACGGACTTGCGCGGCTGGCAGAGGAATGCGGCGTGATCATCGACAAAATCGGAACACTCCGCAGTCTGCACAGAAAAGCCTGGATGCAGGATAACAAACCCTTCGGATGGGAAGTGTTTGACATACGCTACGGCGGTCTTATTTCACGTTTCGAGACCGCAAGAGATCGTATCAGCGATTATCTGTCGGGAAATATCGATTCCATTGATGAGCTGAGTGAAACACGCCTGCGCTTTGACGGAGAGAAAGACGGTTCCTGTCCCTTCGGCGGGCGCAGCGTATGGACGCAGTACCGCGAGATAGCCACCGCGTCAACAATATAATCTTTCATCAGAAAGGACAGCTCCAAATGAGCGAAACATACAGATACACCGGTCAGAAGCTGGGCGGCACATACAACGCCGAGTTTGAAAAAATGCCCTCCGTATATACCGGTCAGGACGGAACGGTACTGAACGGACAGCTCTTCCGTTTTGACGCGGACGGAAGCTGCCGGGTATACATTCTTCCCGATATGCAGCCGGACGGCACTTTTACGCTTGATAAAAGCGATATACTTAAAATGCACTGCAACGCTGTTGACTTTTCGGACAGATACGCTTTCCCAGGAGACGAATATCCGCTTATCTATACGAACATATACAACAATTATTCCTCTTCTCCCGACAGGCTCGAGGGAGTCTGCGGAGTATACCGTATCGTTCGTGGTGCAGACGGTATTTTCAGTTCAACACTTATTCAGGTTATCCGCGTCGGTTTTACCGACAATGACAGTCTCTGGTGCTCGGCAAATCGCAGAGATGTGCGTCCCTACGGTAATTTTGTCGTTGACAGAAAAGGAAACCGTCTTGCGGCTTTTACCATGCGCGATGAGGAATATCAGACAAAGGTATTCACTTTCCGTCTTCCGGATATAAACAAAGGCGTTTTCAGCGACAGTTACGGCGTGAAGCTGCTTACGCTCACCGAGGACGACATTCTCGACAGCTTTAACGCAGGATATTCCAACTATATCCAGGGTGCGTGCTGTATTGACGGAAAGATCTATTCCACAGAGGGTTTTGACGGACCGGAGCAGCCCGCGGGCATCAGGGTCTTCGACCTTGACAGAAAGCGCCAGCTCGCCTATCTTCCGCTGTTCAGCTGGGGAATGGAACACGAACCGGAATTCATTGCCGGATACGGTGACGGATTCATCTATTCGGACGCAAGAGGAAACGTCTGGAAACTAAGTCTCGGCAAATAAAAAAACGGAGATAAATCAATGAAAGAACAATCACTGGCAGCCGCTCGCGCTGCATACGAAATCGAAGAACAGTGCATAAGGGAAATGAAGGATTATTTTGACGAGGAGTCGTTTTCAAAAGCAGTCGAGCTTCTCGCCAATGCCGAAAGAATAGGTACCAGCGGCTGCGGTCACAGCGGAATCATCTGTCAGCACTTTACGCATCTGCTCTGCTGTATTGAACGCCCTTCACGCTTTATTTCCCCCGCCGAAGCGGTCCACGGCGCAACGGGATTTCTTCAGAATGGCGACGTTATGGTATTCGCGTCAAGAGGCGGCAAAACAAAGGAGCTTCTTCCCATACTCGATATCTGCAAAACAAAGGGAGTCAGGGTAATTACTGTAACCGAAAACCTCGAATCCCCTCTCGCCGCCGGAGCCGACGTGGTAATCAAACAGCACGTCAACAGGGAAACCGACAAATACAATTCACAGGGCACTACATCCACGACAGCTCTGTGTATGATTTTCCACGCGCTTCAGAGCGCGCTCATAGAGGAAACCGATTACAAGGCCGAGCAGTTCGCGGTGATTCATCCCGGCGGAGCCGTGGGTGAAAGACTTAACGGTCACGAAATGGGAGCAAAATAATATACCCGCTTTGACATAATGCCGAAAAAAGGGAGAGGCTGCGCAATGAAGCAGTCTCTCCTCATGTTTTTTCATAATGAAAGCAGATTACCGTATCGGATTGTCAGTCAGATGTCTACAAACCATTTTAATACAACAGCTCAACGCAAAGCGGAACACCTGTTCGGAATTTCGTCGTGTTAAAATAGTAAACCGCCTGCAATGACATATTTTCGACTTCTCTGAAAGCATCACGGCAAGAAAGAACACAGAACAATAAAAAAAGCGGCATAACCAATACCGTTATACCGTTTCGGCAAATCTTTAATTCAGATACAAATACCGCAGTCGCGGCAAGCCCATTACCGAACCTGCCGCGATGATGTTTTTTATTTTACGCTGTAATTAACGAAGATCAAAGATTAACAATGTATCCCTTGAGAGATTCTGTTACTTCTTCAACCGGAATAGAGGATGTCATTACAATGTTGATATCATGAGTATGCGTAAAGGTGTCGAGATTTGCAACGAACTTTTCGAAATCAGCCATAGCATTTCCGACGATCTTGAGAGCGGAGTCTACGAAAATATCGGTAATATCATGGTTGGAGGCAGACATACCTGCGATAAAGCCATAGAGAGACTGAGCGTCACAGATGGAATACTCATCGGAATCCACAAGGCGTGCCTTGTATGTGATTTCATGAACGAGCTTGTTGCCCTTTTCGATACAAACAACCGCACCGTTTGTCGCGTCAGCCGCCGCATTGACCATCTCAATGAGCTTAGCCGTTTTGCCTGTTCCTCTTACGCCTACGATAAGTTTAACCATTGTTTTGTCCTCCTGAAATTATATATTATCGAATGCTTTGATACGCTCTGTCAGCTTCTCGCCCAGTTCCTCATATCCGGGCTTTCCGAGAAGCGCATACATGAAGTTCTTGTAGCTTTCAACACCCGGCTGGTCAAAGGGATTTACTCCGAGGAGATGACCGGAAATCGCGCAGGCAAGCTCGAAGAAGTATACCATGTAGCCGAATGTAAATTCGCTGCGATCGGCAAGATTGATGATCACATTGGGCACGCCGCCGTCGTTATGCGCGAGGACAGTAGCCATAAATGCGTACTTGTTGACCTTGTCAAAGGTCATGGCGCTTCCGTCCTTGTCCTTTACAAGGAAATTGAGACCGTCTATGTTTGTGGGATCTTCACTTATTGCGGTATCAGCCTTGGGCTTGACTATATTGATAACAGTCTCGAAAAGATTGCGTCTGCCCTGCTGGATATACTGACCGAGAGAATGGAG
>JAZQNC010000115.1:0-9189 GCA_045627165.1 Eubacteriales bacterium | reverse complement strand
CAACACCGGATGCTGGAATGTCAATGCAATGCCCGTTCTGAAGCGGATTGAAGATATCGCCGTATTTTTTCCTTATCTTTTCGATTACCTCGGCTACAAGCCCGTCGCTGTCGGCAACGGTATTGAGCATAAGGAATTCTTCGAGAGTATCGAGGGCGGAGAATGGAGAAGAACCGTTTTGGCCGTCTCTGTCACTCAGACGGAAATCAAACCTTCCGGTTGTCGTCGCAAGACCGACATGATGATTTGTCCAGCGGCAGATATCTTCGATGACCGTCGGAATGAGAGGGATATTTCCGGCATTCTTTACCGGCGTACCGGCTTTTATGGGAACGGTAAACAGCGTTTTTCCGCTTCTCTCTATGGCGTATGAGCCGTTAAGCGCAAGCACAAAGTCAAACTCGAAACGGTTGCCGGCGGCAAAAGAATCAAAGCTGCCGTGACGGTCACGGCCGGTCACCACTCCGAACAGCCCTCCTCCGGCGCGGAAACGCTTTATCGCTTCAAGCGTCTCGTCTTCGATTACACCGGCGCGGCAGAGCGTTCCGTCAAAATCCGTCGCTATTATCTTTCTTTCTGACATTATTTTAATTACCCCTGTTATTGCCCGATCAGTTTGCCGGGGTTTTACCGTCGCCGAATGGCGGCTTACCGTTTCCGAAGGGCGGACGATGACCGCCTCTGTGGGGCATACCTCCGAGATCTCCGGGAAAGCTTCTGTCAGGCGCCGGCCTGAGACCGTTGTTATTTGCTTCGGCTTCCTTTATTTCGCTTTCTGACTGAATATAACGCTTCGCCTGGGTGGAGAACAGTTCATAGTAGTGACCGTGAAGCTTCATCAGCTCGGAATGGTTGCCTTCCTCGATGACCTGACCGTTCTGAAGCACCACGATCTTGGAAGCTACCGTTGCGCTTGAAAGACGGTGAGAGACGAATATTGTGAGCTTATCCTTGCGGAGCGAATCGAACTGGGAATATATCTCCTGTTCGGCAATGGCGTCGAGAGAAGCGGTAGGCTCGTCGAGAATAAGGATATCCGAGTCGCTGTAAAACGCTCTCGCTACCGAAAGCTTCTGCCATTGACCGATCGAAGGCTCAATGCCGTTATCCTCGAAATATCGCATAAGCGGAGTGTCATATTTGTCGGGAAGCGCGTTGATAAAGTCTGCGGAATTGGACTGTTCCGCCGCGTTTTCGATATCATTTTCGGAAATCTCACGGTCGATGTCGCCGAAGCTGATATTCTCGCGGACGGATACCGCGTATTTTCCGAAATCCTGGAAAATAATACCGTATATTTTATAAAGCTCTTCCACATTGTAATCCCGTATGTCGTTTCCGTCAAGGAGAATGCGTCCCTCGGTGGGGTCATAGAGACGTGTAAGAAGCTTGATAAGCGTTGTCTTTCCGGCTCCGTTGAGACCGACAAGCACAACGGTGTCGCCGGGATTGAGCGTAAGATTAACATTCTTGATGACGTCTCTTGTTGTTCCGGGGTAGCGGAATGATACGTTTTCAAATACTATCTGATGTCCGCAGTGACGGGCGGGAGTAAGCGGTTTGTCGAGTGCCGCCACAACCGTCTTCTTTTCATTCATGAACACGATCATGTTATCGATGAAAAGAGTACCCTCGTAGATCGTGGCTGTAGTGCCGATAAGCGTACCGATACCGCCCGCAATAGAGCCCAATGCACCGGTATAGAGCGTATAGTCACCGACTTCTATCGCGCCGTCGCAGACCAGCTTTGCGATAAAGAGGTACATACAGCAGTTTATTATCGTAGTCACCAGCGATATCGAAATATTCCACGCACCCTCGCTGATAAACAGCTTTTTCAGACCGCCGAAATATTTTTTGAAAACGGAGGCGTAGCGTCCTATAAGCGTGTCGGAAAGACCGAATATACGGATCTCCTTTACCATATCCTTGTTTGTCATCAGTCCGGAATAATAGCTGAGCTGACGGCGGTCCTTGGAACGGAAACGCATATACAGGAAATTCTTGCGGCGGTAAACAAAATTGATTATCGCCGAGGGTATCGACATAAGAATCACTATCAGCGGAGCGACGGGACTTATAGCCCAGAGGATCACTATGAAGGATACCATCGAAATAATCGTTGATACGATTCTGAAGGTAGCGTCCATGATCTGGATCGGGCGGTGTCCCGCTTCGCGTGAAGCGTTTTCAAGCTTTTCGTAAAATTCCGGGCTGTCGTATGAGGCAAGGTCGATTTCCTTCGCCTTATACATGATCTTCATATTGACATGGTTTGTAACAAGCTCTCTCGAAATATTGATGAATATATTGTATATGCTTGAAATCAATCCGTTGAAGAACATCAGCGCAAACAGCGTCACCAGCAGTTTGAGAACATTGTCAAACATACTGGGGGCATGTGAAACAGCCGCATTATACGCCGATACGAGACTGTTGACGAGCTTTGACGAAATAAAGGCGTTGATGACAGGCATAACGCCGTTGAAAATCGCCATAAACACCATCGCAAAGAGTATGAAAGGATTTGTCTCCCATACTATCAGCACGATGTAGAAAAGGCGGTACATCGTCTTTGATATGACGTTTTTCAGATATTTCGGAACTTCTTTGATATTCTTCGGTTTCGGTTCCTTGAGTTTTTCGTTCTGATCGCGGGGAGGTCCCATGAATCCGGGTCCCATAAAATCACACCTTTCATAAAGTTATACGAATAATTATACATCATATCGGGTTGACAGTCAATATATTAGTTAGAAGACTAACAATGTTTGTGCATCATGCACAAAAATACAAACGCGTAATTATGAAAAATTCCATACCGCGCAAACGGCATGGAATCAAAAAAATGTCTGTACATGAAGAACGACGCGTTATATGATGCGCGGAATCAGTTCTTTACTAATATCGAGTAAAAGAATCCGTCGTATTTTTCTGATGGATAAAGCTGTGTCATTTCCGACGGCGAAAAATCATCGTGAGACAGAAGAAACGCTTCGACAATGTCTTCATTTTCGGAAGGGTTTACGGTACATGTGGAATAGACCAGAGTACCGCCGGGCTTTACATAACCGCAGGATCTTTCGAGAATAGCCGACTGCACGTCGGGCAGCTTTTCGATATCCTCGTAATTCTTGTATCTTATATCTGGCTTTTTGGCTATGACCCCCAGTCCCGAGCAGGGAACATCACAGAGCACAAGATCGGCAATACCGTCATAAGCGGAGTTTCCGACCTGACCGCTGCATTCTTCGGTCTCGATAATATCAATGCCGAGCTCGCGGGCGCCGCGGCTGATAAGCGACAGCTTGTTCCTGTGCAGATCAAGGCTTATGAGTCTGCCTCTGTTTTCCATATCAATAGCCATTCCGAAGCTCTTGCCTCCGGGACAGGCGCAGGTGTCGATAACGGTATATCCGGGCAGAGCCTTTGCCTTTTCCACGCATATCTGGGAGGAAAGGTCCTGAATACGCGCGAACCCGTCGTTTATATGAAGCAAAGCTACGGGAAGCTCATGTCCGACGAGTACCGCGCTTGCGCACTCGTCACAGGCATAAGCGGCGATCCCTTCGCTGTCCAGCAGGGCGATATAATCGTCACGGCTGATCTTCAGTGTGTTTACCCTCACGTATAGTCCGGGTCTGCGGTTAAGTCCCTTCATTATTTCGTCCGTATGTTCGGGGTAACAGTCACAGAACAGCTCACACATCCATTCGGGCAGAGAATATTCTACCGATTTTCGGCTTATCTCATCCTCGGGAAGCGGGATATTGCCTTTATTGCGGACGATCTCACGCAGTACCGCGTTCACATACCCGACCGTTGACGGCTTGCAGCGTCTGCGCGCAGCTTCCACCGCTTCATTGACCGCGGCGTGATCCGGAGTGCGGTCCATATAGATTATCTGATATGCGCCGAGGCGGAGTATGTTCAGCACGAAAAGGTCAAGTTCCTCCGGCTTATATTTCGAGTAAACGGAAATATAATAATCAAGCGTCAGCTTTCTTTCGATCACACCGTAAACCAGTGCGGTGAAAAAGGAACGGTCGAGACCTTCGAGTCTGTAACGCTCAATGGCGCTGTCGATCTCAAGGTTTGAATATCTCGATTCCTTTTCACAGCGGATGATCGAATTCAACGCGGCTTCTCTGACATTAACGCTCATTTACTGTTTATCTCCGAGCACGTCTCCGACTGCGATCCCGCGTCCGTTTATGAAATCAGCCGCCGACATACGGCGCTTTCCTTCCGGAAGCACACCGGTGATTCCAACCACGCCTCTTCCGCAGGCAACCGAGATCATCCCGTTTTTGAGATTGATTACTGTACCGTACTTTGCGTCAATGAAATTCGCGTCGCTGTTCAAAACAACCGAGGATGTGATTTTCAGCTTTTTGCCGTTGAGCGAAGTGAAGGCAAGCGGTATGGGAGAAAGTCCGCGTATGAGGTTGTGAATTTCGCCCGCGTTTTTGGAGAAATCTATCTCACAGTCTGCGTTTTCGATTTTTTCGGCGTAGTTGGACAGACTGTCATCCTGCTTTGTGCGTACCGCCGTACCTGTGTCGATCAGAGAAAGGGTATGGATAAGAGCCTTTGACCCGACCTGTGCAAGACGGTCGTGAATCACCTCAAAGTTGTCGTTCTCTCCGATTTCGACCTTCTCGCTATAGAGCATATCTCCGGTATCGAGTCCGGTGTCCATCTGCATTATGGTCACTCCGGTTTCCTTTTCGCCGTCGATTATCACTCTCTGCATTGGCGCGGCTCCCCTGTATTTCGGCAGCAGAGAACCGTGAACGTTGACACAGCCGAATTCGGGATATCTGATTATGTAAGGGTAGAGAATCTTTCCGAACGCGGCAACCACGATGACCGAAGGGCTTACCTTCTTCAGAGTCTCCTCAAAAAATACCTTTTTCAGCTTTTCGGGCTGATAAACCGGAATGTCATGCGCCAGCGCGCACACCTTTACGGGAGGAGGCGCAAGCTTATAACCGCGTCCCTGAGGCTTGTCCGGCTGTGTGACTACCGCCGCTACATTGTAGCCTTCACCGATGAGCGCTTCGAGAGAGGGAACGGCAAAATCGGGCGATCCCATAAACATCAGAGGTTTGTTTTTAAGATTATTCATTATAGTTCCGTATCCCGTTATTCCTCGGATCTGGACAGACGCTCTATTTCTTCTTCCGTCAGCATACGGAGAGCCTTATCCTTGTAGAGTATTCCGTCGAGATGGTCGATCTCGTGACAGAAGCAGCGGCCGGTAAGGTCGGAGCCGGTGATCTGAACGGTTTCTCCGTCGCGGTTCATTGCCTCGACTGTAACGGAAACGGGACGTTCAACTATTCCCCATTCGCCGGGAAGGGAAAGACAGCCCTCTCTGCCTCTCTGCACATTGGATGAGCAGGCGATGATGCGCGGATTGATAAGCTCGTATATCTCGCCTTCTTCGTTTTCAACGATACAGATACGGCGGAGCACTCCGACCTGAGGAGCGGCAAGCCCGACTCCCTGGGCGTCTTTGAGCGTGTCCTTCATATCGTCAAGGAGACGAAGAATTCGCGGAGTGATTTTCTCAACCGGACGGCAGGTCTTGTGTAGAACCGGATCACCGTCTTTAACTATATTAAGAATTGCCATGATAAATTCCTTTCATTTCGTTGGTCATTGGCTTACAGTCTGCGGACACATGGAAAGTCAGAGACTGTTGGGATTTATATCAACAGATAATGTACAGTTTTTGTATATCTGTGACGTAAGGTCACGGTAGAAGCTGCGGATGAAAGCGCGGGACTGTTTGTTTATGCGCATTTTCAGAACTATGCGCATACGGAATTTCTCATTGAGACGGTACACAGGAGCCTCAAAGGGACCGTACATCTCGTAGGGAACATCGGGATAGAATTCCACAGCCGTAGCTTTTATATATTCTTCAAGCGAAGCCGCCGCCTTTGTGACGACAACTTCATCGGCGGATATCAGCGTCAGCAGAACGATATCGCAGTATGGCGGGAAGATAAGTGCCCGTCTCATGGCGGCTTCATTGTCGAAGAAGCTCTTATAATCCTGAGATGCGGCAAGACCGATAACCGGATGCTCCGGATTAAAGGTCTGGATCAGCGCTCTTCCTTTCTTTTCGCCCCTGCCTGCGCGGCCGATAAGCTGACATATCATTGAAAATGTGCGCTCGTTGGCATGATAATCATCGAGATACAGCGCCGTGTCCGCACATAGCACAGCGGACAGGGTGACGTTAGGAAAGTCATGTCCTTTCGTTACCATCTGGGTGCCGATAAGAATATCGGCCTCTCCGGAACGGAACCGTCCGAGTATTTCGTCGTAGGAGGATTTGGTTGAAGTGGTGTCCGCGTCGAGACGCAGTATCCTTGCTTGGGGAAACAGCTCGCCGAGCTGTTCCTCCACCTTCTGCGTTCCGTATCCCATGAATGAAAGATGCTCGCTTCCGCAGCATGGGCAGACATCCGGTACATTTTGACGATAACCGCAGTAATGGCAGGCGAGATAGCTTCCGTGTTTTGAGTTGTGCCTTGTGAGCGAAACCGAACAGTGAGGACACATGATGACGTTTCCGCATTTGACACAGGAGACGAAGTTGTTGTAGCCTCTTCTGTTGAGAAAGAGGATCGACTGCTCTCCGCTTTTCAGATTCAGCTCAAGCTCCTGACGCAGTCGGCTTCCGATGGCTGTGAGATTTGATTCCGCGGTTTCGACGCGCATATCGCAGATTATAACGTCGGGAAGTATCGCGCCGCCGTAGCGCTCGGTAAGCTCAACAAGCGTATATACTCCGCTTTTTGCCTTATTATAGCTTTCGACCGAAGGCGTTGCCGAGGCGAGAAGCATCATGGCGTCGTTTTTGGCGCATCTGAAACGCGCTATATCGCGCGCGTGGTATTTGGGATTACTGTCGGATTTGTATGTGTGCTCCTGTTCCTCGTCAAGCACTATAAGACCGAGATTGGAGAATGGCGCAAAAATCGCAGAACGGGTCCCCACGCATATATCAACTTCGCCGCGGCGGATTCTGTTCCACATATCGAGCCTTTCGCCGGCGGAAAGAGACGAATGCATAACGGCGATACGCTCGCCGTAGCAGGAGCGGAAATACCCTGCCGTCTGAGGCGTAAGGGCGATTTCGGGTATCAGCATGATTACCGAACGTCCGCTTTCGATCACATGATCGCACAGTGCCTTTATCACACGGGTTTTGCCGCTTCCGGTAACGCCGTGAAGCAGGGCGGCTTTGGCTTCGCCGCAGTCGGCAAGTTCGGCGAGACGGTCATAAGCCGATCTCTGAGCGTCGGAAAGGATATTGTCGCCGCTTTTCTCAACCGGCTTGTCGCGGTACGGATCGCGGTAAAGCTCGTTCTGTTCAATTCGTACAAGACCTCGCTCGATCAGCTTATCGAGGGCGTTTCCGGCAGAGCCCGAAAGCGCGGCGATCAGTTCGTTTTTTTCAACTCCCTGTCTCTGCAGGATAAAGCGGAGTACGGCTTCCTGCTTTTTGCTGCGTGAAAATTCTTTTGAAGCCAGCAACTCCTCGGCCGCGTTTTCATCATCAACAAAACACTTTTCGCTGTACTGCTTTCCGCCGGGCTCATTATACACGAGCTCGCGGGCGACATATCCCTCGTCCAGAAGAAATTTCAACGCTTTTGAGGGTTCTGTCTGCAGGTCTATACGAAGGCGCTGGAGCGTTGCTCGGTGGAGCTTTCTGATATGATTATAGACTATCGCGGCCTGTGTGTTGGAATTGACGAGAGCGGGAGTTATTTCGGCGCAGATACTGTAATATTCGTTTATATGACCCAGCGCGGCAGAGGGAAGGATCGTTCTTGCGGCTTCACCCATGGTACACAGCGTCGTATCGCGGAGAAAAGCGCACAACTGCAAAAGCTCGCTGTCGAGGACAAGGTCCTCATAAAGCAGCGAGGCAATTGGCTTTATGCGAGTGAATTCATCGGTATCAACAGCATTGCTCACATCGAAGACAAGACCGAATTGCTTGCGGTTTCCGCCGCCGAAGGGAACGATAACAAAGCTTCCGGGTTTTACTCCGTCGCGCAGCTCTTCGGGAATATAGTACAGATAATCCTTGTCTATGTGGAAGGGCGCGTCAAGCACGTAAACCCGCGCCACGTTGCATGGACGGTTGTTATCGGGGGCGAGGGTGTGGTAATAGTCTTCCATTCTACTCGTTTATATTGATTTGTGTGTCAGAAAAAACGGATATCCCCTGAATCGGAGTTCAATCCGAGCACTTATCGTCAAGAGAAGAATCAACGATACGGTATTCTCCGCAGTTGAGACGGTTGACAGCACTCTTTACAGCCTTGTCGTCACGGTATTCACGTTTGATAAGAGAAGCCAGAGACTTGTCGGTTTCCTTGTTGGCGAGCATCTTCTCGGCTGCGGCGCGCTGTTCAACATACTGGTCAGTAACCATGCGCGCGCACTTCGCTGTAGCGATTACGAGTGTGTAGCGGTTGTATTTGCCGTGATGAGAGAGCTCTTCGAGTGTGGGAGAAATCATTTCAATACTTCCTTTCCGGTATTAAATCGGGTGTAGTCTATATGATTATGAAATTTTCAGCTGAACGTTCATTGTTTTCCGAAAGCTTCGTCCGCTTCGGGACAGTTTTCAAAGTAATGAGTCACAATGTCGTGAACCATTTCCGCGGGAACCTTTTCATCTTCGTCAAGTCCGCGGTCAAGGAATTTCAGAAGTCTTTTTGCGGTGCGCTCCTGCATTCCGTATTCGTTTAAGATCACGCAGTCGAACATATCGATAGCGTCAAGCTCATCCTTTGTGGTACGCAGACGGCGGATTATCTGCTCGTGCGTGTTCTGTGCGCGTCCGACCAGACGTCTTACCTGTTCGTTCGCGGACGGAAGAAGCAGATATATTACGGGAGTATCCGGGTAAAGACGTTTGATGCTGCGCGCTCCGTTTACATCGATATCCAGTACTGCGGTAAGTCCTGCGTCGTACAGCTCGTCTATCTGGGATTTCGGCGTACCGTAGAAATCATTGCCGTACTGATTCCATTCGGTAAATTCATCACGGCTGCGCATTGCCAGAAATTCTTCTTTCGTTATGAAGAAGTAGTCGATACCCTCGATCTCTCCCTCGCGCATGGCTCTGTTGGTAGCCGAAACCGATTTGCG